>JANOFD010000213.1:0-8554 GCA_031413455.1 Rhodobiaceae bacterium | reverse complement strand
GCGCGACCTCACCGCGCGGCTGGATCAATTGCGCGCCGCCGGTCTCAAGCTCGATCTGACGCGCGGCAAACCGGCGGCGGATCAGCTCGATCTGTCGAACGAACTCGATGGAATTCTGCTGACGAATACAACGCCGCTTTTTCGGACCGTCGTGCCGAGTTCGTGCGGCGCGACGGCACACTGACCACCGCGATGGACATCATAGTCTCGCCCGAATGCGACGGCGACGTGCGTCGCTTAACGATTTCGAACCATGGTGCGCTGGCGCGTGAAATCGAAGTCACCTCCTGTGCCGAACTGGTTTTGGCGGCGACCTCGACCGATTGGGCCCACCCCGCGTTCTCAAAGCTGTTTGTTGAAACTGAATACGTGGCTGCGAAGGGATTGATGCTGGCAACGCGACGAGTGCGTTCGGTGGAGGATCCGGAGATTTGGGTCGCAACGCATTGCGTCGTCGAAGGCGACGGCATGGGCGCCCTGCAAATCGAAACTGATCGAGCGCGCTTTATCGGTCGCGGCCGCAGCTTGCGCGATCCGATCGCCATCTCGGACCAACGGCCACTGTCAAACACGGTCGGCGCCGTCCTCGACCCGATCTTCGCGTCAAGGCGGCGCATGCGTATTCGCCCCGGTGGTTCGGTGCGCCTTGCGTACTGGACATTCGTCGGCCGCTCGCGCGACGAAGTTTTCGCCCTTGCCGACAGGCACCGCGTGCCCGACGCCTTTGAGCGCGTGACGACGCTGGCCTGGTCACAAGGTCAGATCGAACGCCATCACATGGGCATCACGTCGGATCAAGCCAATCAGTATCAGCGCCTGGCGAGCCACTTGCTCTATGCAAGCCCTGCCCTGCGCGCTAGCTCGCAAACGATCGAACGGGGGGCGCAGCCGCCCAACGCGCTATGGGCGCTGGGCATTTCGGGCGACCTGCCCATCATTCTGGCGCGCGTGGATCAAGACGAGGAGCTGCCGTTCGTACGCGACCTCCTGCAAGCGCACGAATACTTGCAAAGGAAGAAATTCGACGTCGATCTCGTGATCCTGAACGAGAAGGCGACCTCTTACGTGCAGGAACTGCAGATTTCACTGGAGTCTCTGGTACGCATAGGCGAGGCGCGCAGGCGCCAAACCGGTCCAGCTTTGCGGGGAACTGCAGTTGTGCTGCGCCGCGACCTGATGACACCTGAAAGCCGCAACGCGCTCCTGGCGGCAGCGCGGGTTGATCTGGCCGGCCGGCGTGGCGCATTGCTTGAACAACTCGACCGGCTCACCGGAGCGGCATTGAAAGGCGCGCAACCGCGCAAGCGCGCTGCGCCGCCAGCCTTGGTGGATCGACCCGAACCATTTGCGAAGCCAGATCTGGAATACTTCAACGGCATAGGCGGCTTTGGCGCGAACGGGCGCGAATATGTTGTCGCCCTTACCGATGGTTTGAACACGCCCGCACCATGGCTCAACGTCATCGCAAATCCACATTTCGGGTTCCAGGTTTCGGCGGAGGGTGGGGGTTACACCTGGAGCAAAAGCAGCCGCGAGAACCAACTGACCGAGTGGTCGAACGATCCGGTTTGCGACCGCACGCCCGAAGTCATCTTTATCCGCGACGACGACACGGGTGAAGTCTGGACAGCCACCCCCTCGCCCATCCGGCGCCCGACGGCCAACTATCTTGTTCGTCACGGCCAGGGCTACAGCCGCTTCGTACACAATACGAACGGCTTGGCCATCTATTTGTTGCTGTACGCGGCCAAAGACGACCCTATCAAGATTTCGCGGTTGACGATCCGCAACACATCGCGGCGGACAAAACGCCTTACGGTGACAGGTTACATCGAATGGCTGATAGCACCGCCGCGCGGTCTCACTGCACCCATCGTTATCAGCAGCCTGGATCCTTCGACCAAGGCTGTCTTTGCGCGAAATCCCTGGAACGGCGCCTTCGGCACGCAGATCGCATTTGCGGACCTGGCGGGCCTGCAAACGTCGTGGACTGGCGACCGCACGGAGTTCCTCGGCCGCAACGGCACCCTCAGCAATCCTGCCGCGCTGCAAACCAAAGCTCCGCTGTCGGGGCGCGTTGGAGCGGGTCTCGACCCGTGCGCCGCCTTGCAACGCTCGATCGAGCTCAAACCCGGTGAATCCAATGAAGTTGTGTTGTTTCTCGGCTCGGCGGACAACACGGAAGAAGCGCAAGCTCTCATTAAAAAGTATCGCACTGGCGATTTGAACAAGACGCTGGACCAGGTGACCGACTTTTGGGACGACATCCTGAACAAAGTTCAAGTCAAGACGCCCGACCGCAGCATGGACATCATGCTCAATCGCTGGCTGTTGTACCAAACGCTGGTCTGCCGGCTGTGGGCGCGCTCGGCGTTCTATCAATCGGGCGGCGCTTACGGTTTTCGTGATCAGCTTCAAGACGGGATGGCAATGGTGTTGACCATGCCCGAGCTGACGCGCGCGCATTTGCTGCGCGCCGCAAGCCGCCAGTTCATTGAGGGCGACGTGCAACATTGGTGGCTCGACCATTCGGGCCAAGGCGTGCGAACCGGATTCTCAGATGATCGCGTTTGGCTGTGTTACACGGCGGCGCACTATCTCGCCGCCACAGGCGATCAATCATTGCTCGACGAGCAGGTGGCGTTTCTGCGCGGACCAGCTCTGCCTCCCGGCGAGGCGGACGCGTATTTCGAGCCCGGCGTTACGCAAGAGCGTGCGTCCATGTTCGAACACTGCGCCCGCGCACTCGACCTCAGTCTCGCGGTCGGAAGTCACGGCCTGCCGTTGATCGGCACCGGCGATTGGAACGACGGATTCAGCCGCGTCGGTGCCGGGGGCAAGGGCGAGAGTGTCTGGCTGGGCTGGTTCCTCTATTCCACGCTGGGTTCGTTCATACCAATCGCCAAGCAACGCGGCGAAAACGCACGCGCGGAACGCTGGCTGTTGCACCGCGAATTGCTGCAGGTCGCGCTCGAACGGGAGGCGTGGGACGGCGACTGGTACCGGCGAGGCTATTTTGACGACGGCACGCCGCTGGGCTCGGGCATGAACGAGGAATGCCGCATCGATTCGATTGCCCAATCGTGGTCTGTGCTGTCGGGTGCGGCGGACGATGATCGCGCCCGGCGCGCGATGGCTGCGGTCGATGTGCTATTGATCGACCGCCAAAACGGGCTCGCCCTGCTATTCAATCCGCCGTTCGACAAGTCGCCGGTCGATCCCGGTTACGTTAAAGGCTATCCGCCCGGCATCCGCGAGAACGGCGGGCAGTACACCCACGCCGCCGCCTGGTCGGCAATGGCACTTGCGGCCCTAGGCGAGGGCGACAAAGCCACGGCGCTGTTCTGGATGCTCAACCCGATCAATCGGGCGCGCACCTTCACCGATGCGCAGCGCTACCGCGTCGAGCCCTATGTCATTGCAGCGGATGTCTATTCGATGCCGCCTCATGTGGGACGCGGAGGCTGGACGTGGTACACGGGTGCCGCCGGTTGGCTCTATCGCGCGGGCTTGGAGTCCATCCTTGGCTTCAAGGTCGAAGGCGACCAGTTGCGCATGGAGCCCTGCATCCCAAGTTCCTGGCCGAGTTATGAAATCCACTTCAAGCATCGCTCAGCAACGTACGACATCGTCGTGGAGAACCCGCAGCGCATCAGCTCGGGGATCGCCGAAGTGCAAGTGGACGGCAAGAAGCTTGCTGGCGAGCCCTGGACAATTCAATTGAACGACGACGGGCAGACCCACAAGGTTCTGGTGATTATGGGATAAGAGAAGTGCATCCGAATTTTCATCGGAAATTCCATTTTCGCACTATCACCGATTGTAGAAATCCACAGCTCAAACATTTTAGCGCGAGCGCCGCGCCGCGACTTAAGGTTCGTTGGCGTCATTCCAACCGCCACCCAGCACCCGGAACAGCGTGACTGCCACCTGCAGGCGCGCGACCTTTGCCTGCGCCAGTTGATCTTGCGCGGCGTTCAAGGAGCGCTGCGCATCGAGCACGGTGAGAAAACCCTCGACCCCAGCCCGATACCGCAACTCCGCAATCCGGTAGGCCTCTCGCGCCTGATCGGCTTGAATCTGGCTGGCGCGTTCGCGTGCTTCCTGGCTGGCAACGGCGCCCAGCGCCACATCGACTTCGGAAAAGGCCGTGATGACTGCGGTGCGATAGTTCAGCAGAATTTCTTCACGCCGCGCGCTCGCCGTGTCGTAGTTCGCCTGGTTCTGTCCGCCGTCGAAAATAGTCTGCAACAGCGAGGCTCCGATCGCGTAGGCGATGTTGCTCGGGTTCAGCAGGCTCGACAACGCGGCGCTTGAAGCGCCGAGCGATCCAGACAGAGAGATGGACGGGAAGAACGCCGCGCGCGCCGCGTCGATATCGGCATCCCCCGCCACAAGCAGCGCCTCGGCACGCCGCACATCGGGCCTGCGCGCCAACAACGCCGACGGCAGGCCTGGCGCAACGTTCGGCGCATTGAGCGGCGCGATGCTCGTCGCCATAACCTCGAAGCCTTGCACCGGCCGGCCTAAAAGCAACGCAAGGGCGGCGCGAGTCTCGCGTTCCTGTTGCTCGAGCGTGGGGATGTTTGCTTCCTGCCCCGCCACGTTCGCGCGTTGTTGCGCCAATTCGAGCGGTACTGCGACGCCGGCATCGACCCGTGCCTGGGTGATTTTCAGAACGCCTTGCGCGTTCTCCAAATTTCGCCGCGCGATGACTATGCGGTCGCGCAGAGAGAGCAACTGGAAATAGCTGGTCGCGACGCTCGCCACCACGGTGAGCGCCACGGTCTCGCGGTCGTATTGGCTGGCGCGCAGGGACGATTCCGCCGCCGAGAGGCCTGCTCTGTTGCGGCCCCAGAAATCGACCTCGTAGGACGCGCCGAGATCGGCACTGAACGATTGACTGTTCGAACTGTCGGCCCCGAACGAGCCCGACTGCGACGCGCCCGCACGCAAATTGACGGTGGGCAACAGCGCCAACCCCGCACCACGTGCTTGCGCTTCGGCCTGGAGGATGCGCGCCGCCGCAGCCGCGAGGTCCAGGTTCTGAGCCTTGGCGGCGCCGACAAGCGCATCCAACTCCACGCTATCGAACTCGCGCCACCAATCTGCGGCGGGCCAGATCGCAGCGTCGGCCGGAATGGGTGCATCCCACACTTGCGGAACATCGGTCGGACTCAGACCTTCGCCGGGTACGCTCGCGCACGCGGGAAGCACAAAGGCCGCCGACAATACCAGGAAACGCAACGCTTTCATCGCCGCCTCACTCGCTTGCCAGCGCGACGACGGGATCGAGCCGCGCCGCCTTAAGCGCCGGCGCGAAGCCGAACACCAACCCCGTTACGAGCGAAACCGCGAGCGCCAAGACGATGGGCAGCAGCGTGAATTCGACCGGCATTCCGACCGCCGAAATGACCAATGCCG
Organism: Rhodobiaceae bacterium; assembly: GCA_031413455.1. Classification (GTDB taxonomy): domain Bacteria; phylum Pseudomonadota; class Alphaproteobacteria; order Micropepsales; family Micropepsaceae; genus SZUA-430. Next base: position 3,130 of record JANOFD010000213.1, on the reverse strand, counting down.
CGGCAATGCCGCCGAGGACACCGATCACGCCGCCGAGCCCCGATACGACGACGGCTTCGATCAGGAATTGCTGCAGGATGTTGCGCGTGCGTGCGCCGGTCGCCATGCGAATGCCGATTTCGCGCGTGCGCTCGGTTACGCTGACCAACATGATATTCATCACGCCGATGCCGCCGACGACCAGAGAAATCGCCGCCACCGAACCCAAGAGCACCGTGAGCGTGTTCTGCGCCTCCGAGGCGGTTTCGACGACGGCCGCCATGTTGCGGATATTGAAATCCTCAGAGCCGTGCCGCGCCTTGAGCAACTCGGTCAGCGCGTCCTGTGTGATATCGATCAGGGCGACGTCCTTCACCGCGACGGTGATCGAACGAAGGAACCGTTGTCCGAACAGGCGCAAGCTGCCCGTCGACAGCGGCACGAAGATCACGTCGTCCGTGTCGTTGCCGCCTGCGTTTGCGCCCTTCGACGACATCACGCCGATCACCTGAAACGGCACATTCTTCATCAGAACGTACTGGCCGATCGGATCACTGCAGTCGGGGAACAGTTGCTGATAAGCCGTCTGCCCCAGCACTGCGACCGAGGCGTAGCTACGCTGGTCCTCCGCGGTAAAGAACGTACCCTGCGCGACGGGCCAGCTACGTACTTCCGGCAGTTCGGGCCAGGTTGCGTTCGCTTGAGTTTGATAGTCGATATTTCCGAAGCGCGTCGTGACGTTGCCGGTCAGTTCCGGCACTGCGGCGATAACATTCGGCAAGGCGCTCATCGCTTCGGCGTCGGCCGGCACCATCGTTGCGGTCGTGCCCCCTTGACCGCGTTGCCAGGGTGCGGAGGGACGCACCAGCAGCAAGTTCGTGCCCATCGATCCGATTTGCTCGACAACCGCTCGCTTGGCACCCTCGCCCAGCCCCAACATCGCCACCACCGAGCCGACACCGATGACGATGCCGAGCAATGTCAGGATCGTGCGGAAGAGGTTGGCTCTGAGCGAGCGCAGTGCCATCGACGTCGCTTCGCCCAGATCTCCCCACGGCGAGCCGTCGTGGCGATTGCCGGCTTCGGTCAACCGCGCCGACGCCTTCGCGACGTCCGCCTGCCCGTCGCGTCCGCTGTCGGCGACGACCAGGCCGTCCTTAATCTCGATCATGCGGCGCGCCCGTTTCGCGACATCTTTTTCATGCGTGATCAGGATGACGGTATGACCTTCCGCCGAGAGCTCGTTGAGCAACACCATGACTTCCGCGCCCGTACGGCTGTCGAGTGCGCCGGTAGGTTCGTCGGCCAGAATGATCTGCCCGCCATTCATAAGTGCGCGCGCGATCGAGACGCGCTGTTGCTGGCCGCCGGACAATTGATGCGGTCGATGTCCGAGCCGGTCGCTCAATCCCAAGCGCCCAAGCAATTCCTCCGCACGCCGATGGCGCGCGTCCGCCGGCAGCCCCGCATAGACTGCCGGCACCTCGACATTTTCCGTCGCGCTGGCGGTGTTGATCAAATTGTAGCTTTGGAAGATGAAGCCGATCGCTTCGCGCCGAAGCTGCGCCAACTCGTCGGCGTCCAACGCCGAAACATCGCGGCCGTTGAAGCGATAGCTGCCGCTGGTCGCGCGATCCAGGCAACCGATGATGTTCATCAGCGTCGACTTACCAGAACCCGACGCACCCATAATGGCGACGAACTCCCCCGGATGGATGGTCAACGAGATTCCCTTCAACACCTCGACAGCCATGTCGGTGCCGGGATTAAAGGTCTTGCGAAGGTCCGTGATTTCTATGAGCGGCGTCACGTCAACGCCTTGAAACCCGCCCAGTTCCGGCTTGTTCATGGGAAGCCCCGAAACCCGCCTTGCCGATTCCCGCTGCCGCTGCGATCCCTCGGCGATGACGTCGCGTTCTTGGTGCCCGCGACCACTTTCTCGCCTTCCTTCAATCCCGAGACGACTTCGGCCGCGACGCGATTGGTTACGCCGACTTTGACTTCGCGCTCCTGTTGTCCGCCGCCTTCGTCGACCACGGTCACCTTGAACAGTTTCTCGCGCGGTTTGAAACGCCGGAGTGCTGCGACCGGCACGCTCAATACGTCTTGCTTGCCTGCGATGACGAAGAACACTTGCGCCGTCATCTGCGTCATCAACTCGCCGGTCTTATTGTCGACTTCGAACAATGCCGTGTAGAGGACGACATTGTTCACGACCTCGGGTGTCGGCAGAAGCTGTCTCAACGTCCCGCGCCAACGTTTGCCGGGCGTACCCAGAATCGTAAAATAGGCCTCCATTCCCAGCCGCAATTTCGGAACGTCCGCCTCCGACACTTGCGTCCAAACCGTCATCGTCTTCAAATCGGCGACGCGCAAGATGACCGGCGCTTGTTGGTTCGCGTTTAGCGTCTGTCCTTGTTTGGCGGTGATCGAGACCACGGTGCCGGCGATGGGCGCATTTATCTTCGTATAGCCCAGCGTCACTTCATCGCCCCGCAGTGTCGAAGTGGTTTGTTCAATCTGCGCCTTGATCGAATCCAAACCGGCCTCGGCCGAGCGCAAGCCCGATAGCGCGATCTGATAGGCATCCTCGCTGGTCGCGTTAGCGGCCTTGAGCGACTTCTGGCGCGCATGCTGCCCGCGCGCGAGGTCGAGCTGCGCCTGTCGTTCCGCACGCTGTGCGGTGAGGTTTCTCAGTTGTGCCCGGCCGGCATCGACCTTGGTGTTCAGAACGGCCGGATCGATTTCCGCCAAAAGATCGCCGGCCTTCACACTCGCGCCGACTTCGACCAAAAGACTTTTCAATTGTCCCGATACCTGCGCACCGACGTCGACATAGTCGCGCGGTTGAAGATTGCCCAGGGCCGTGACGTTGTCCTCGACGTCGCCGCGTTCAACCGTGACGACCAGCACCTCGGCCGTCGAACTGGTGCCGAGCCACCACCACAAAGTCAGGCCGGTAAGGGCGATTGCGAGTATTGCGGCACCGATCAACCATGTGCGTCGCGTCTTCGGCGCATACGAACTCAACCGACGAACGAACTCAACGCCTGCGATCTTCGCTGCACGGGCGCTATCGGCAACCGGTCGATGGCCTTGTTCCTGCGCGTTGGTCTTCGTTTCAGTTTCCATCGCGCGACCCATAGCGTTT
>JANOFD010000212.1:0-3566 GCA_031413455.1 Rhodobiaceae bacterium | reverse complement strand
GGTGCTATGGCTGCTGCTCCTGGTTCCCGGGGCGGGTGGCATGGCCGCGCTGAGTAGGGCTTCCATGTCCTTCAGATGGACCATGTTGGGTCCGTCTGAAGGGCTTTTGACAAATGATCGAAGCATGTTCCCTTACTCATTATGCTAACCATCGCCTCGGAGAGCTATTCATGTCCCTTGCCGACCTTCCGATAACTGCCGGTTGAACCATGCCTGAGATCGTTCCTTCCGAAGAATTGCGCGCGTTCGTGCGCCGATTTTACCAAGCCTGGGGCACGCAAGATCTGGAAACGCTCAAGGAGCTGTTTTCCAGAGGCGCGCATACCACCGTCATCGGCACCGATCCGGACGAGTGGTGGCATGGCGCGACTGGCGGCGAGATGATTGCGCACCAAACGGCGGAGATGAAGGGCGTCGAAATCGTGTCGCACGATCTGCGCGCCTTCGCGTACAGCAATGTGGGTTGGGCGTCGGATCGCGCAGAAGTGACAATGGGGGCCGGCGGGGCCGTCCAATGCCGGTTCACCATGGTGATTGCAATCGAACGCGGTCACTGGCGCATGGTGCAGTGGCATGCCTCCATCGGCATCAAGAACGAAGACGCCGTCGGTTACCGGCTGACGACAAACGTCGAGGCGATCGCACAAAGCGTGCGCGACGCCCGGCCGGATTTGCAGCCGGCCGCCGCCCCCGACGGCACGGTGACGATTTTGTTCACCGACATCGAATCGTCCACCGTGCTGATGGAGCGGTTGGGCGACACCGCCTTTCTGAATTTTCTCGCTTGGCACGACCGCGTAATCCGCGACGCCGCCGGCGAGCACCGCGGCTTTGTCGTGAAGTCGCAGGGCGACGGTTTCATGTTGGCGTTTCCGTCTGCGGCCTTCGCCTTGCGCGCGGCGCTTTCGATGCGCGAGCGCATTGGGGCAGGCTTCAACGGCTTGCCCGTGCGCATTCGCGCGGGCCTGCATGCCGGCGAGGCGATCAAGCACGACAACGATTTCTACGGCCGCACAGTGGTTATTGCCGCTCGTATCAGCGCGCTGGCGCTGGGCGGAGAAATTCTCGCCTCCGATCTGGTGCACGCGTTGGCCAAGGGGCTCGGCACATTCACGTTCGCCGAGCCACGCGACGTCACCCTCAAGGGCCTCGTCGGCGACTTTCGGGTCTACACCGTCGGCGGGTGATGCTGATCGCGGCGCATGCTCGGACCCGCGTCAGCCGGCCGATCCGTGCAATCGTGGGCGCAAACTCGATTAAAGAACAACCGAGTGCCGGTCGCCTTGCTGTTGTGTCAATTCCCGCAGGCCAGCGCCACTTCCCCCTACGCGTCGTTTGCGTCGGCACTTCCTCCCCAAGTGCGGACAGACTGTTAGCGCTTCCGTTTTGCCAAACGGTCGAAATCGAGCAGTTCGCTGAGCAGGGCCTCCATGTCTTTCAGGTGGACCATGTTGGGTCCGTCTGATGGGGCTTTGTCGGGGTCCTGGTGGGTTTCCATGAACACGGCGGCGACGCCGATGGCGATGGCGGCGCGGGCCAGTACTGGTACCATTTCGCGCTGGCCGCCGGACTTGGTGCCCTGCCCTCCCGGTTGTTGCACCGAGTGCGTTGCGTCGAAGACCACTGGGCAGCCGATGTCTTTGAGCACCGGCAATGCGCGCATGTCGGAGACCAGCGTGTTGTAGCCGAACGAGACGCCGCGTTCGGTGGTCATGACGTTGGGGTTGCCGGCTTCGGTTACTTTGGCGACGACATTTTTCATGTCCCATGGTGCCAAGAACTGGCCCTTCTTGACGTTGACGATGCGCCCGGTTTTGGCGGCGGCGACGAGCAGATCGGTTTGGCGGCAGAGGAAGGCCGGGATCTGCAGCACGTCGACGGCTTGGGCCGCGAGCTTGCATTGCTCTTCGGTGTGGACGTCGGTGAGGACGGGGATGTTCAGCTTCTCGCGCAGGTCGGCAAAGATCGGCAATGCGAGCTCGAGGCCCATGCCGCGTTCGGCGTTGGCGCTGGTGCGGTTGGCTTTGTCGAAGCTGGTTTTGTAGATGAAGCCGATGCCCAGTTTGGTTGTGATTTCCTTGATGGCCGTTGCCATTTCGAAGGCGTGTTGACGGCTTTCAAGGGCGCAGGGGCCCGCGATCAGGGTGAACTGCTTGTCGTTGGCAATCTCGACTTGGCCTGCTTTTACGGTGTGATTGGGCTTCACGGTGTTTTCCTAGACCAAACGGCTTTGGGTGACGGCGGCGGCGATAAAGCTTGCGAACAAGGGGTGGGGTTCAAAGGGGCGCGATTTCAATTCGGGATGGAATTGCACGCCGATGAACCAGGGATGATCGGGGCGCTCGCAGATTTCGGGCAACAGGCCGTCCGGGGACATGCCGGTGAAAATGAAGCCCGCTTTCTCGAGAGCTTCGCGATATTCCAGATTGACCTCGTAGCGATGGCGATGACGCTCTTCGATTTCGAGCCCGCCGTAGATTTCGGCGACCTTGCTGCCACGCTTGAGCAGTGCCTGGTATTTGCCGAGCCGCATTGTGCCGCCAAGTTCGCCGCCGGCGCGGCGTTTTTCCAGCTGGTTGCCGCGCATCCATTCGGTCATCAGGCCCACGACCATGGTCTTGCACGGACCGAATTCCGTTGAGCTGGCGTCGGACAGGCCCGCGAGATTTCGCGCGGCTTCGATGACCGCCATTTGCAGGCCGAAGCAGATGCCAAAAAAGGGGACATGCCTCGTGCGGGCAAATTTCGCGGCTTCGATCTTGCCTTTGGTGCCGCGCTCGCCGAAGCCACCGGGAACGAGGATGGCGTGAACGTCTTCGAGATGCTGGATGTGGCCGGCCTGCTCGAAGACTTCCGATTCAATCCATTCCGCTTTCACACGCACGTTGTTGGCGATGCCACCGTGCGCGAGGGCTTCGTTCAAGGATTTGTAAGCGTCTTTGAGGCCGGTGTATTTGCCGACGATGGCGATCTTGACTTCGCCTTCGGGTTCTTTCACGCGCTTGACTACGGTGATCCAGGGCGCAAGTTTCGGCGCGGGTGCGTCCTTGATGCCAAAGATCGACAGCACTTCGTCGTCGAAGCCTTGCGCGTGATAGGACAGCGGCGCTTCGTAGATGGTCGATACGTCCAGCGCCTGGATGACGCTGGAGGCGCGGACGTTGCAGAACAGCGCGATCTTGCGGCGCTCTTCGGCGGCGACTTCGCGATCGGCGCGGCAGAGCACGATGTCGGGCTGGATGCCGATCGAGCGCAACTCTTTGACGGAATGTTGCGTCGGTTTGGTTTTCAGTTCGCCGGAGGCGGCGATGTAGGGGATCAGGGTGACGTGGATGAAAAGGCTGCGCTCGCGGCCCAGTTCGTTGCCGAGCTGGCGGATGGCCTCAAAGAACGGCAAGCCTTCGATATCGCCGACCGTGCCGCCGATTTCGCAGAGCACGAAGTCGACGTCGTCGGAGGCGCCGAGCACGAACTGCTTGATGGCGTCGGTGACGTGGGGGATGACCTGGATGGTGGCACCCAGATAATCGCCACGCCGCTCGCGCGTAAGAATGTCGAGATAGATG
>JANOFD010000211.1:0-2604 GCA_031413455.1 Rhodobiaceae bacterium | reverse complement strand
CGGGTGTCGGCGCGCGAAGGCGCGCACCTTGCCATGCGCCAGGATTTTGTTGAACTGGAAAGCGATGCCTCGTTTGAGAGCGTGATTTTGTCTTCGGGTGCTGCGATGTCGCGGCAGCAGATGCAGGCGCGCTTGACGGGGAGCGGGGCTTCGTTCGATCTGGCATGCGCCTATGCGGCGGGAGACGGTCAGCATGCGGACTATACGTTGGATGTTGTCCATGAAGCCGCCCATACGACCAGCCGAATTCTGGCAAAGGGAGTGGCATCTGGCAGCGGGCGTGGAGTTGTTCAAGGCAAAGTGGTTGTGAAACCTGAGGCGCAAAAGTCAGACAGCTATCAAATGTCGCGGGCACTGCTTTTGTCACCTGGGGCGGAGATTGATCAAAAGCCGGAATTAGAAATTTTTGCTGATGATGTGAAATGCGGGCATGGCGCCACGATCGGATCAATTGACGCCAACCAGATGTTTTACCTGCAGTCGCGGGGTATTCCTGAACAGGAAGCTCGCGGCATGCTGGTCTGGGCGTTTGTGGGAGAAATCGCGCAGCGTATACCTGACCTCTATCGTGATGAGGTTGAGCACTGGGTGGCGGGCCGTATGAAAGGTCTGGCGGTATGAGCGTGCCGGTTCCCATTCATGCAGGCGGTCGCGTTTTTGACGTTGGGCGCGTGCGGCAAGACTTCCCGATATTGGCCACAAGGGTGAACGGCAAGACACTGGTCTATTTGGACAATGCCGCATCGGCTCAGAAACCTAAAGCGGTCATGGATGCTATGACCAATTTGATGCAGACGTCTTATGCCAATGTGCATCGCGGCTTGCACGCGCTGTCGAACAAGGCGACGGATGCCTATGAGGCGGCGCGTGAGAGAGTGCGCGGGTTCCTCAACGCGCCCTCGGCAGCACAGATCATTTTTACGAGCGGTGGGACTGACTCGATCAATCTTGTCGCGAACGCGCTGGGACAATCCTTCCGTGAAGGCGACGAGATCGTGCTCTCTGAAATGGAGCACCACTCGAACATCGTTCCGTGGCACTTTTTGCGTGAGCGCAACGGGGCTGTCATCCGATGGGCGTCCATTCGTGATGATGGTTCGTTCGATCTTGAGGCCTTTGAGAAATTATTGACCCCGCGCACGCGTATCGTGGCGCTAACGCATATGTCCAATGTGCTTGGCACGTTGACGCCAGCGAAGGAGATTGTGCGGCTGGCGCATGCGCGGGGCATTCCGGTGCTGTTTGATGGCTGCCAGGCGAGTGTGCATCTGACGGTCGATGTGCAGGATCTGGGTTGCGATTTTTATGTTGCGACCGGGCACAAGCTTTATGGGCCGACCGGGATTGGCGTGCTCTATATGTCGGCCGAGTGGGCTGAGCGGTTGCCACCGTTTCGCGGTGGGGGTGAGATGATTGACGAAGTACATTTTGATCGCGTGACGTATGGACGGTCGCCGCAGCGGTTTGAGGCTGGGACCCCGCCAATCGTCGAGGCTGTGGGCCTGGGCGCGGCGATTGACTATTTGCAGAGCCATGACCGGACTGCGTTGATGCAGCAGGAACATGATCTGTTGACCTATGCGACCGGGCGACTGAAAGAGTTTGACTGGATCAAGTTGCAGGGCGAAGCGCCAGGGAAGGGTTCGATAGTTTCGTTCACCATGGATGGGGCGCACGCGCATGATGTGGCGACGATTGTTGATCAACAGGGTGTGGCAGTGCGGGCTGGGCACCATTGCGCGCAGCCTTTGATGGAAAGGCTTGGCGTGACGGCGACGGCCCGGGCTTCGTTTGCTTTTTACAATACGCGCGACGAAGTGGATGTTTTTGTGGAAGCGCTGAAAAAGGCGCGGGCGATATTCTCATGAGCGCGGTGATGGAATCTATATCGGAAAGCCTGTCGCCGGAAGAGCTTGAAGCCTTGACTGCGGAACTGGTGAAAGAGCTAAAAACCGTTTTCGATCCGGAAATCCCTGTTGATGTTTATGAACTCGGTCTTATCTATAAGATCGATGTTGGCGACAACAAGGACATCATGATCGACATGACGTTGACGGCGCCTGCCTGTCCGGTTGCCGGTGAAATGCCTGGCTGGGTCAAGGACGCGGTCGCGCGTGTGCCTGGCGTCGGCGAAGTCACGGTGAACATGGTGTTTGATCCGCCCTGGACACCGGCGCGGATGTCTGAAGAAGCTAAACTCGAACTCAACATGTTTTGAGGTATCAGGTGCGTTATGAGTGATGTTCAACTGCCAGTCCGTCCCCGCCGTGAGCGCCCAAAGGCGCTGCGCCTTACCGACGCTGCGGCAGAGCAGATCAAGTTGGCGATGGCGAAGGGCGAGAAGGCCTTTATCGGCATTCGCGTGGGTTTGAAGAATGTGGGTTGCGCGGGCATGAGCTACACGATGGACTATGCTGAAAAGCAGAATCCGCTGGATGAGGTCGTCGAGGACAAGGGTGTGCGCGTTCTCATCGACCCGAAGGCCATTCTGTTTTTGATCGGTACGGAGATGGATTTTGTGCGCGACAAGCTGCAGGCGCGCTTCGTGTTCAACAACCCCATCCAGACCAGCGCCTGCGGCTGTGGCGAGTCGGTAGCGCTGAA
>JANOFD010000210.1:0-5953 GCA_031413455.1 Rhodobiaceae bacterium | reverse complement strand
GTCGTAGTCGTGCAACGGCTCGGGGGTCACGAACGGTGCGATCATCGTCGTGTGCATCTCGCGAGCCGTCACGATATCGCTGAGCGCCGGTTTGTCGGTCGACGTCGAAGATCTGCTCGACGTGATCTTCCGCGACTTCTGCATCGGCAAGTAAAAGCTGACTCACATGAAACGTGGGGACAGTTTTCAGCCTGCTGTCTGCCCCCGCTTGCGGGGGAAGTGTCTGCGCCGCGTTCGGCTGCAGACGTTGGGGGGCTGTGCCACCGGCATTCGTCCGTACCCAGAACTTTGACTCGCACACACCAACTGCTGTATCGGCTTGCCCAACATGAGCAACGATTTTGATGTCATCGTCATAGGTGGCGGCCACGCAGGGTGCGAGGCGGCAGCAGCAGCCGCGCGTCTGGGCGCCCGCACGGCCCTCATCACTCACAAAATTGAAACCCTGGGCGAGATGTCCTGCAATCCGGCCTTTGGTGGGCTGGGTAAGGGCCATCTGGTCCGCGAGATCGATGCGCTGGACGGCCTGATGGGCCGCGTTGCCGACCTTGCCGGCATCCAGTTCCGCCTCTTGAACCGCTCCAAGGGACCCGCCGTCCGAGGCCCCAGGGCCCAGGCTGACCGCAAACTCTATCGGCAGCACATGCAGGCCATCCTGCAAGACTACGCCAACCTGACGCTTATCGCGGCCGGCGTCGAAGACTTGATCATCAGCAATGGCGAAGTCGCGGGAGTCACCACCGCCGACGGCAGATCCTTCTCAAGCCGAGCCGTCGTCCTGACAACCGGCACCTTCCTCCGCGGCCTGATCCATCTGGGGGAGCGCAAGATCCCTGCCGGGCGAGTGGGTGAAGCGCCATCCATGGGTCTGTCAAAAACCCTGGAAGGCGTGGGGGTCGCACTTGGCCGCCTCAAGACCGGCACCCCGCCGCGCCTCGACGGCCGCACGATCGACTGGGCCGCATTGGAAATGCAGCCGGGCGACGATCCGCCGGTCCCGTTCTCATTCCTCACCGACAAGATCACCAACCCGCAGATCCAGTGCGGTATCACCCGCACCACGCCCGCGACCCACGACATCATCAAAGCCAACCTGCATCGCGCGCCAATGTACTCCGGCCAGATCGAAGGCACAGGCCCCCGCTATTGCCCGTCGATCGAGGACAAAGTCGTGCGCTTCGGTGCCCGCGACAATCATCAGATTTTCCTCGAGCCCGAAGGCCTCGACGATCCCACGATCTACCCCAACGGTATCTCGACCTCACTGCCCGAGGATGTACAGCAAGCCCTACTGGTCACCATTCCCGGACTGGAGAAGGTCCGGATGGTCCGCCCGGGTTACGCCATCGAATACGACTATGTCGATCCGCGCGAACTCACCTCTGCGCTGGAACTGAAGCGCTTGCCTGGACTGTTCCTGGCCGGCAAATCAACGGCACGACCGGCTACGAAGAAGCGGGAGCCCAAGGCCTGGTAGCGGGCCTTAATGCTGCGGGCAAAGCGGCGGGGCAGGGTGCGGCGGTCTTCGATCGCGCCTCAAGCTACACGGGCGTAATGATCGACGATCTGGTGACCAGAGGCGTGACCGAGCCCTATCGCATGTTCACTTCCAGGGCGGAATATCGCCTCTCGCTGCGCGCCGACAACGCCGACCAAAGGCTGACACCTATGGGCATGGCCCTGGGCTGCGTTGGTTCCTTGCGTGCTGCTGCCTTCACCGAAAAGAAGGGCGAGCTTGATCGGGTTCAAGCCAAACTCGCCACGCTCACCATCACCCCATCGTCGGCCCTGAAGGCGGGTCTGACGCTCAATCAGGACGGCGCTCGCAAGACCGCACTGGAACTCCTGTCTCATCCCAACGCCGGCCGCGCTGCGGTACTGAAACTGTGGCCTGAACTCCTGCCGGTACCGGAAAAAATCTTCGAGCAGCTCGAAGCCGACTCGCTCTATGCCGGCTACATGGATCGTCAGGCCGCCGACATCGCAGCCTTCCGCCGAGACGAATCGCTGAGCCTGCCGCCGGACTTCAACTATGAAGGCGTGGCCGGGCTCTCCACCGAAGTGGTCCAGAAATTGTCGCGTATCAGGCCGTCCACGGTTGGTCAGGCCAGCCGCATCGAAGGCGTAACCCCGGCGGCAGTGACGGCAGTGCTTCTGAACGTCAGAATTCGTGCCCGTCAGACGGCGTGACCCAGAAAGTGCCGACAACCCCTGATTACACAGAACTTGACTTTGCAACGGAGCTGGGAGTCGCACGTGAAACCGTGAGTCGCTTATCCACATACGTGGATTTGCTGCGCCAGTGGAACGAAAGGCTGAACCTCGTCGCCGATTCGACAATGCCCGACGTCTGGCGCCGTCACATCCTTGATTCGGCCCAACTCGTTGACCTGATACCCCCCGAATCGACCTCCATCGTCGACCTTGGAAGTGGGGCAGGGTTCCCGGGAATGGTCCTGGCGATTCTTCTTAGCCATAGACCTGGCACATTTGTGCACCTGATTGAGGCGACCCAGAAAAAGTGCCTCTTCCTGGAAGAGGTCGCCGCAGCTACAGCTGCACCCGTCAAAGTTCACTGGGCAAGGGCGGAAGAGGTGGAAAATCTGAAGACGCACGTCGTAACGGCACGCGCCGTTGCGCCATTAAATCGCCTCCTGGGCCTAGCGTACCCCTATTTTGGCCCTGGGACCATTGGCCTGTTTCTCAAGGGAAAATCGCTCAGCGATGAATTGACCCTGGCTGCCAAATCTTGGAAACTCGACGCCACCCCCATCCTGAGCCGGTCAGACCCGTCAGGAACTGTTTTGCGAGTGACAGGATTATCCCCTTGGCGGACGCCCCAGAAACCGTCTTAGCACCACGGCCCTTCAGACCTGAAAGCGCGCGGCGGGAAAAATCGCGCATCATCGTCATCGCTAACCAGAAGGGTGGTGTCGGCAAAACCACGACCGCCATCAATCTGGGAACCGCATTGGCGGCAGTAGGCAAACAAATTTTGGTCATTGATGTCGATCCCCAAGGCAACGCCTCGACGGGCCTTGGCATCTCCAAGCACCAACGCTCCGTCTCAATCTACGAAGTTCTGATCGGCCACGTGCAGCTGCATGAAGCGATCGTCCCCACGCAGATCCCCGGCCTGCATGTCGTGCCCGCAACGTCGGAACTGGCAGGCGCCGAGATGGAGCTTGTCGGCGTGCCGCGGCGCTCGTTTCGCTTGCGCGATGCACTCGATGCCTACGCCCACAAAGTGGCGGCCCCCGTCGAACGCAGCGACGTAACGGACGTTTCGGTCAATGTGAATAAATTCACACATTATGATTATATTCTTATCGACTGTCCGCCCTCGCTGAACCTCCTGACCATCAACGCCATGACCTCGGCGCACGGACTTCTGGTTCCATTGCAATGCGAATTCTTCGCGCTCGAAGGCTTGAGCCAGCTCCTGCGCACTATCGATCTGGTACGCGGCAGTCTCAATCCCGCGCTGGAAATTCAGGGGGTGGTTCTGACCATGTACGACAAGCGTAATAATCTGTCGGAACAAGTCGCCATCGACGTGCGCCAGCATCTGGGCGAGAAAGTTTACCAGACCATCATCCCGCGCAATGTACGGATTTCCGAGGCCCCCAGCCATGGCCTTCCAGCCCTGCTCTACGACCTGAAAAGCGCAGGAAGCCAAGCCTATATCAAACTTGCCGGCGAACTCATTCAACGCGAAAAGTCCCGTAAAGCAGCATGACCCAAACAAAAAAATCGACATTTTCGGGACTAGGACGTGGACTTTCCGCCCTGTTGGGCGAAGTCGAATCCGAAGTTTTGGCCGCCAGCAACAACCCCGGCCAGGCCCATCATCTGTCAACCCACAGTCACGGTAGCCCGGCAGAACACCGCGCCCCGCGCACCTTGCCCATCGCGCTGCTCAGGCCCAACCCCTTCCAGCCGCGCGAACATTTCGATCCCGAGGCACTCGAAGAACTGGCGAACTCGATCCGCGACAAGGGCGTCATCCAGCCCATTATCGTCCGCCCCGTTCCCGGCCAACCCGATGAGTATCAAATCGTCGCCGGCGAACGCCGTTGGCGCGCCGCACAAAAGGCGCGTCTGCACGAAGTCCCGGTCGTCATCCGCGCCTTCACCGACGCCGAAGCCCTCGAAGTCGCCCTCATCGAAAACATTCAGCGCGCCGATCTCAACCCGATCGAAGAAGCGCGCGGCTATCGCCAGCTCATCGAAAAATTCAGCTACACCCAGGATGCGCTCGGCAACGTCATCGGTCGCAGCCGCAGCCACATCGCCAATACCATCCGCCTGCTCGCGCTTCCCCAGACAGTCCAGGACTACATCTTCTCCGGCAAACTTTCGGCCGGCCACGCCCGCACACTCGTAGGCCAACCCGACCCCGAAGCCATGGCGCTGGAACTCATCGACGGCGGCCTCAACGTCCGTGAAGCCGAAGAGAAAGGCCGCAAAGCCAAAGGCAAGAAAAAGCGCACCATCGGCAAAGACGCCGATACCCGCGCCCTCGAACAATCGCTCTCAACCCAACTGGGCCTCAACGTCGCCATCTCTCACAAAGGCGAAAAAGGCGGCGAACTCAAAGTCGCCTACAAAAGCCTGGAACAACTGGACGAAATCTGCCGCCTGCTCGGCCACACGGGGTAGCGCCTGACGAGCCAGCTTTTTACGCCTTTCGAACTGATGCGGTCGAACATGATTTATGCCGCGAGTGGCTCGAGCAAGTCGTCTCCTGTGGCGGGCGCTATGGCATGTCGCCGCCCCTAGCCATCGAATGGGGATGCTGTGGATCACATTCGACCGCGACTATTCCCGCTTCCCCACGCTGAAATGGCGCCTCCCATCGTTGGGATTATGACCTCGTAGAAGTACCTTAATCCGGTCTGGGTTAGAAATCGTAGCGCTTTCATCCCAAACCTGCCCAGGTGTTGTCCATGCCTTCGGTGACTTTGCCAATTCGCATTCGGCCGAACCGTATACGGATGCTTTTCTGGGCCCTTGCGTGGGGCGCAGTATCTGTCCCCGCGGCATGGTTCTTTTTCCATCAGGACTCACCGATCGCAACACTGCTGCAGTCGCCCCGGTTGACGTGGGAATTTGCGGCTGCGGTCTTCGCGGTTGGGATCATTGTTTTCTGGGTGCTGCAGATGGCAGCCTGCATTCTCGCATCTTTCCCCGGCGCTCCGTTTTTGCACATCGAACTGGACGAACACGCCGTCACCGAACGCATTTTTTGGCGGGTAAAGCGAAGAGTGCTGCGCGATGTCGACAGCTGGGGAAAGCGCGAACGCATTAAAATCCATGCGCGCCGTTACGTTCCAATTCCGCTGTATTTCTTCAGCGTCGTGCCCCTCCCGCAAGGGCGAGATCCTGAGCGCGCGCACAGGCAAGCTCGTCAGTTGCTGGAGATTGATACATACTTTTTTTCCCTGCCGTTTGCCGGCGGAGCCAATTTTGCTCAAGAACTGGCTGACTGTCTGACGGCGGCAGTGACCGGCGCCAGGCAGTCAAGAAGGCCAGTTTCGATCGACATTTCCGCCGGTCTTTCCGCCCAGACATTCGAGCTTCGGCCGCGCAAGCCAAAGTCGTTCTCGTCGCGAACTGAATCGTATCCCGGCTCGAAGCCAGGTTCAAAACCGGCGCGATTGCCCGGCCGGTTTCCCACCAATCAAAACCTGCAAGAATATTGGCTTTCCCAGGCGGTACAGTCCGGAAAAGCCAGCGACGACAACCCCTACACGCAGGATGCCATGGAACGGGCCGAACTCTACCGGCAACTCGCCAAGCGCGACCGCAAGAGGATCGCACGCGAAAACAGGCAAAAGCGTTTGCAAGCGCCCGGCGCCGGTAGCAAAACGCAATAAAAAGTAGCTGCCCACGCAGCGTCTACTTCCGGCTGCCAGGCCGCCGCCGCGCCACATCGATCAGCGCTTGTTGT
>JANOFD010000209.1:0-1735 GCA_031413455.1 Rhodobiaceae bacterium | reverse complement strand
AGAATATATGATCGCGTTTCTCGCGCTCGAGACCTTGATGATCGGTGTGTTCTCCGCGCTCGATCTGATGCTGTTCTATTTGTTCTTCGAAGGCGGCCTCATCCCGATGTTTCTCATCATCGGCGTGTGGGGCGGCAAGCGGCGCGTTTACGCCAGTTTCAAGTTCTTCCTCTATACGCTGCTCGGCTCGGTGCTGATGCTGGTCGCCATGCTCGCCATGTACGGCCACGCTGGCACGACCGACATCCCCACTCTCATGACCACCAAATTTCCCGCTGACATGCAGTGGTGGCTATGGCTTGCGTTCTTTGCGTCGTTCGCGGTCAAGATGCCGATGTGGCCGGTGCATACGTGGTTGCCGGATGCGCACGTGGAAGCGCCAACGGCGGGCTCGGTCATATTGGCCGGCATTCTGCTGAAGATGGGAGGTTACGGATTCATCCGGTTCTCGCTGCCGATGTTTCCGGATGCGTCGGTAGATTTCGCGCCAATGATGTTTGCGCTGTCGGTCATCGCGATCATCTACACGTCGCTTGTCGCCCTGATGCAGGAAGACATCAAAAAGCTTATCGCCTATTCGTCGGTGGCGCATATGGGCTTTGTGACGATGGGCTTGTTTGCGCTCAACCGGCAAGGCATTGACGGGGCGATGGTGCAGATGATCAGCCATGGCTTTGTGTCGGGCGCGCTCTTTCTGTGCGTCGGCGTTATCTACGACCGCATGCACACGCGTGAGATCAAAGCCTATGGCGGGCTGGTGAACCGTATGCCGGTTTACGCCACGCTGTTCATGCTGTTCACGATGGCGAATGTCGGCTTGCCGGGCACGAGTGGCTTCGTGGGCGAGTTTCTGGCGCTTGTCGGCGCTTACAAGGCCAACAGTCTGGTGGCTGTGTTGGCAACCACGGGCGTTATTTTGAGTGCATGCTATGCGTTGTGGCTCTATCGGCGGGTCATTTTCGGTGAGATGGACAAGAAGTCTCTGATGAACATCCAGGACATGAATCTGCGCGAGATGGTCGTGATCATTCCGCTGGCCGTAGCAACACTTTATTTCGGAATTTATCCCAAACCCATTTTTGATATGACGGGACCGGCGGTCCAGGCAACGATTGACAACATGGAAGGTAAACGCAGCACCGCTGATGCAGGCGCGGGAGTTCAGCCATGAACGCCGCCGGGCTCGTCCAGTTCAATGCCGATGTGATTGCGGTTCTGCCGGAAATCACGCTTGCCTGTGGTTCGATGGCGCTGCTGATGCTGGGGGTGTTTGCCGGCGACAAACGTACGGCGCTGGTGACCTGGGGCTGTGTCGCCCTGTTGGGCATGGTTGCGTTTCTGGTGGTGGCTGGGGGCGAAGAGAAGGTTCTGGCCTTTGGCGGTTCGTTGATCATCGATCCCTTTGCGCGATTTGCAAAATTGCTGGTGTTGGCGGGTTCGGCGATTGCGATGCTGATTTCAATCGACTATCTGCGCGAGGAAAAGCTGACGCGGTTTGAGTATCCGTTGCTGGTGACGCTGGCGACGCTCGGCATGCTGACGATGATTTCGGCGAACGATCTGATCGTTCTATATATCGGATTGGAATTGCAGAGCTTGGCGCTTTATGTGCTGGCCTCATTTGCCCGCGACAACGCAAAGTCGAGCGAAGCGGGTCTGAAGTATTTCGTCTTGGGAGCGCTGTCGTCGGGCATGCTGCTCTATGGCGCCAGTCTGGTGTATGGGTTCACAGGCA
>JANOFD010000208.1:0-8210 GCA_031413455.1 Rhodobiaceae bacterium | reverse complement strand
CGGTGGCGCTCAATCGCGCTTTCCGCACGGCGATGACGGGTGTCTCCAAGGAACGGCCCGACCTCGCAGCGTCGCCCATTCCGTTGGAGATCCGGATCTCGCCGTTGCCCGCGCGCGGCAGTGATGACCTCGTGTGCTCGCTGTTCGAGCCGCTGGGTTGGACAGTAAGCGCTGAGCGCATCGCGGGACCTGATGGCCCGTCGCGCTATGTCTCGCTGACGCTCTCGGGGCTGCAGCGTGTGGCCGATGCGCTGGCGCACCTCTATGTGCTGATCCCCGTCATGGATGACGACAAGCATTATTGGGTCGGAGACGACGAGGTCGAGAAGTTGGTGGCAAAGGGTGGGGCGTGGCTCGCATCACATCCAGAGAAGGAATTGATCGCGAGGCGCTATCTGAAGAACCGGCGGTCACTCGCGCGGGTGGCGCTGGCACGACTTGCGCCTGAGGCGGAGGAGGAAGTTGTAGAGGAGAGGCCGTCGCGCGACGCGCGCGAGGAGGCGCTCGAGCGGCCGCTGAAACTGAACGACCAGCGGATGGAGACCGTGATAGCGGCCCTGGTCGCCGCGGGCGCGCGCAGTGTGGTCGATCTCGGCTGCGGCGAGGGCAAGCTGCTCGCTCGGCTTGAGCGCGACAAGAAGCATTTCGACCGCATTATCGGTCTCGACGCTTCGGTGCGCGCGTTGGAGCGCGCCGCCGATCGACTGAAGCTTCATCTCGCCGGCGGCCCGTCGGCGGAGCGGGTGAAGCTGTTGCATGGCGCCCTGACGTATCGCGACGCGCGCTGGCGGGAGGCTGATGCGGCGGTGTTGGTAGAGGTGATCGAGCACCTCGACGCCGACCGTCTGCCTGCGCTGGTGGAGGCAGTGTTCGGCAATGCCCCCAAGACCGTGATCGTCACTACGCCGAACGCCGAGCACAATGTGCTGTTTCCAAATCTAGCGGCGGGCGTTTTTCGTCATCCGGATCATCGCTTCGAGTGGACGCGCGCGGAGTTTCGCGACTGGGTAACCGCGATCGAAGTGCGATATGGCTATCAGGCGGTATTGTCGGAGATTGGCGCGCCGGACGAAACGCATGGCGCGCCGACACAGATGGCGGTGTTCACAGGCGGCGCTCAAAATGTCAACGACATCGACGCCGCCATGGGAAGGGACGCCTGATCGTGGACACCCTGCTCGACATACCTGATTTTGCGCTGGTGGTGCTGATCGGGGCCACGGGCTCCGGCAAGTCGACGTTTGCCAAGCGCTGGTTCAAACCGACGGAGATCATTTCGTCGGACTACGCCCGCGCGCTTGTTTCCGATGAGGAGAATGATCAGAGCGTGAGCGCGGACGCGTTCGATCTGGTGAGCGCGATAGCCGAAAAGCGATTGAAGAACCGCAAGCTCGCCGTGATCGACGCCACCAATGTGCGAGCGCCTGAACGTAAGCAATGGGTAGAACTCGCGCGGCGATGGCATGCGCTGCCGGTGGCGATCGTGCTCGATCCTGGTCTTGATGTTTGCGTTCAACGCAACAAGGACCGGCCCGATCGCAATTTCGGGCCAGGCGTGCCGCAGCGCATGATCAGCGAGATACGCAAGGGGCTGCGGGGCTTGCAGCGAGAGGGGTTTCGTCAAGTCTGGAAATTGTCGTCCGTGGAGGAAGTGGACGCCGCCCTGATCGAGCGCCGGCCGCTTTGGACCGACAAGCGCGAGGATGTGGGGCCGTTCGATGTTATTGGCGATGTTCACGGCTGCGCCGATGAACTGGAACGCCTGATTGCCCAGCTCGGCTATGAGCTAAGTTGGGACGGAGACGGCGATCGCGTCGCAAGTATCAAGGCACCGCATGGACGCAAGCTCGTCTTCGTGGGCGATCTGGTGGATCGCGGTCCACGCACACCGGACGTGATCCGTATTGCCATGGCGGCGACCGAAGCCGGCGGGTTTGTGGTGCAAGGCAATCACGACAACAAGCTGCAGCGATGGCTGGACGGCAAGAACGTGAAGGTTGGCCACGGTCTGCAGCAATCGATCGACCAGATCTCGGCGGAGAGCGATACGTTCAAGACGCGGGCGAAGGCGTTCCTCTACGAATTGCGCAGCCACTATTGGCTCGACGCTGGCAAACTGGCGATCGCGCATGCTGGACTGAAGGAAGAGATGATCGGTCGCGGTTCACCCGCCGTGCGGGCATTCGCGCTCTACGGTGAGACCAGCGGCGAGGTTGATGAATATGGCCTGCCGGTCCGCGCCGATTGGGCGGCCGAGTATCGTGGCAAGTCCAAAGTAGTGTACGGCCACGTCGCTGCCTCAGAAGCAGAATGGGTCAACAACACAATCTGTATCGATACGGGTTGCGTGTTCGGCGGTAAGCTGACCGCGTTGCGTTGGCCGGAAAAGGTTCTGGTTAGCGTCTCCGCGGCGCAGGTATATTTCGAGCCGTCGCGACCCCTGGCGCAGGCAACATCCGAGCGCAGCGCGCAGAACGATGCCGACGACATGCTCGACTACAAGGACGTGTCAGGACGCCGGTGGATCGACACGGCGCTGATGAAGCGCATCGTTGTCGCCGAAGAGAACGCTGCCGCCGCGCTGGAAGCGATGAGCCGCTTTGCGATCGCACCGCAATGGCTGATCTATCTGCCCCCGACCATGTCGCCGGTGGAAACCAGCAAACAGGAGGGCTGGCTTGAGCGTCCCGAAGAGGCGTTCGCGTTCTACCGCGGCCGGGGCCAAAGCCAAGTCGTGCTGCAAGAGAAGCACATGGGCTCGCGCGCGCTGGTGTTGGTGTGCCGAGACGCGGCAGCAGCGCGAGCGAGGCTGGGGACCGTTACCGACGAAGCCGGCGCCATCTGGACTCGAACTGGGCGCGCCTTCTTCAGTGATCGGGCCATGAGCGATGCGTTGCTTCAACGCGCGCGCGCAGCGTTCGACGAGACCGGCTTATGGGCCGAACTCAACACCAATTGGGTTTTGCTCGACGCCGAGATCATGCCGTGGTCGGCGAAAGCGTCGAGCCTGATTGAAAACCAGTACGCGCCCGTGGCGGCCGCCTCAGAGGCGGGTCTCAGCGCTGCGTATGAGGCGACGGCGCGCGCCATGGCACGAGGCATCGAGGTGTATGCGCTGCATGATCGCCTGAGCGATCGTCTTCGTCGCGCGCGCAAGTACGCATCGGCGTGGGCGCCTTACGCCTGGTCGGTCAATGGCGTCGATGATTTGCGGATGGCGCCATTCCACGTTCTTGCCAGCGAAGGCGCGGTGCACTTCGATAAGCCGCATGCGTGGCACATGGCTATTGCGGAGCGACTCGCCGCGATCGGCGCGCCTGTGCTCGCCGTGACGCCATGGCGGACGCTCTCTCTGGACGATGAAGCAGCCTGCGCCGAAGCCGCTGCATGGTGGGAGGAACGCACCACGCAGGGCAGCGAGGGCATGGTAGTGAAGCCACTCGAGTTTATCGCGCGGGGCCCTAAGGGCGTCATTCAGCCCGCACTCAAGGTGCGCGGTCGAGAATATCTCCGGATCATTTATGGTCCAGAATATGATGCGCCGGAAAACCTGGAACGGCTTCGTAGCCGTGGTCTGGGAGGCAAACGGTCGCTGGCGTTGAAGGAGTTCGCGCTCGGCCACGAAGCGCTGACGCGGTTCGTAGCGCGTGATCCACTGCGGCGCGTCCATGAATGCGTGTTTGGCGTGTTGGCACACGAGAGCGAACCGATCGATCCCCGTTTGTAGGCGACAATGGCCGCTATGGGCGAAATCCAGCCTTTGCGGGTGCAGCACGGCGACTGGCAGGATTAGATGGACCCCGCCGACCGTAGCAATGTGGCGGCCCGGGCCAAGGTGGCCCGTTTCCGCCGGTTGTTATTCCAGTTGCGGACGTCCGGCTGACTTCTGCTTCTGATCAGATTCGGTCGTAAACATGTGTGATATCGAGCAAGGCGACTGGGCGGAAGCCCATACTCACCCAAAATGGCCCCGCCGCAGCGCTTGCACGAGCGTTACATGTCAACGTGTTGGCAGATGCCAAGCCCGTGCTCATGCACCTTTGCGCCAGAAGTCGCGCGCCCCCCACCCGTCGCCACTCTGGTCTCACGAATAGACGTCGCATTCGCATGGCGGGAGATGAATAGCTCTGCTCTCGCGATACCCCCGCAATGCCGATCAGCGTTTCCCGATGAAAAGCGGCGAAGAGCGCCGCTCCGTGCTGATCGAAACGCTCCAATCCTGAACGCCAGTGTTCATCCAACCGAGCCAGGTTACGAACGCCTTCCTTGAGGCTGGCATCCAGCAAGCTGTAGAACCCAGCTGGAAGCTCATCGGCGACTTGCCGAAGGTCAATTTGATGATCGTTGTCTTCGTTCATAAGCAGACATTACGAGGTCTACTGCAAAAGCCAAACTGGCCGATCAAGGGCCCTAACATCGTCTGCTTCGTCGCCGAAAGCTGCGGTCCGACTTTGAATAATCTATGACTGCTTTGGGCGAGACCCAGCCGCCCCGGGGGGACTTCCGCCAATGGCAGGATTGGATCGAGTTCGCCGCTCATCACCTGTGCATTTGTCAGCTGCCTCTGAGGGTGGGAGGACTGGGTGACAGGCACAGCCGCGCTATGATACAGACCGCCCATGAACACCGTGCTGCCGACGTCCTGGATTCCGCGTCCTTCGCGCGTGCTTCCACCCGACCCGACAATCTATCGCGGTCCCGCGGCCGCATACTGGTGCACGGTGGTTTTTCTTGTCGTGATCACGGCGCGCAGCCTGGTCCATCTACTCGCGCCCGACGGTGGAGCGCACACGATCGCAACCATCGACACCGGCGTTCCAGGCGGAGCGAATATCATCGCCATATTCGGTCAGTGGGGCGCAAGCCAGCTCCTCCTCGCGGCGACGCTCTGGATCTTGCTGCTTCGCTACCGCGGGCTTGTGCCCCTGATCCTGTGCATCCTGCTGATGGAGCCGTTCCTGCGCGCCTTCTCCGGGCACATGAAACCGGTCATGACGCTCGGAACCGCGCCGGGCGCTGCACTCAACTGGTTCGCCGTTCCGATCGTCGCCGTCGTGCTCTATCTGGCGCTGTGCTCGGCCGACGAGCGACGCTCGTGAACGCCATTGGACGCGTCGTATCGCGATGAGGATAGTCCTGATATCCCGCCGCCGGCCCCCGCTGCCGAGGGATGAGCGATCGATGCCGCCTGACGGCCCCTCGTTATGTCCGTTGTGGGCGAACAACGGACATCCACAGCCGTTCGTCAGATCGAGCATCTATCAGATGACTCGGTTGGAGGTTACCCTTGTCCTGTCGTGCCTCTTAAATGAACTCCGCACCACGGGGCGCATCATCTTCAAGTTTGTGTTGCAGGCTTGGTTTCATTTCTTTGAGCAGTTCTTGCAAAGTGAACCGGCGGCGCGCGGTTGAAACCTCTATTCTGCCCACGCGTGGCACATGCTGGCGCAACTCCTTGCCCCGCTTTACGACTTGAACTTTTGTTGGCATGTGTTTCATCTTGCAATCACACTAATCCACTTCCGGGCGACATTCCATGCATGCTTCGATCAAAACCGCACCCGCGTCCGCCTATCGCGATCCGGCGCACTATGAGCGCGAGCGCAAAGATGTGTTCGGGCGGTCGTGGTTGTTTATGGGGCATGTGTCGGAGCTGGCGCGCGAGGGCGATGTTGTAGCGAGCGTGATTGCGGGCTTTCCGCTTTTGGTGGTGCGGGCGAAGGATGGGCTGAAGGCCTTTCACAATGTCTGTAGGCATCGCGCGGGGCCGCTGTTCGATGCGGAGCGCGGCAATTGCGGGGCCGCGTTGACGTGCAAGTATCATGGCTGGGTTTATGCGCTGGACGGGCGCTTGCGGAGTGCGCGCGACTTTGGCGCGGCGGCGGGCTTTGATCCCAGAGACTATGGCTTGTTCGAGCTGAAGGTTGAGATTTGGCGCGGCTTTGTATTTGTGAACGCAAACGCCGATGCCCCTGCCCTTTCGCTGGCGCGGCTCGAGGCGAAACTGGGTGCGCGCAGGTTCGAACATTTGGTGCATGCGGCACGGCATACGCACGATATCGCTTGCAACTGGAAAATTTATGTCGAGAATTACCTCGAAGGCTATCACATTCCGCTGGTGCATCCCGGGCTCAACGCTGAGGTTGATGCGCTAAAATATGAGGTGACGGTTGAGGGCGATGTGTGTTTCCACAGCGCGCCGCCGAAAATTGCTGACGGCACGGTTTATGATGGCGTGTGGGCGTTCGCGTTGCCCAATCTGGGGTTCAATTCCTATGGCGATGATGGCTTGATGATGGAGCGCGTGGTGCCGGTGGGACTTGGTTCGACGCGGCTGATTTTTGATTTCTATCTAAAGCCCGAGATCGCAGCAGACGCGGGCGCAACGCAGCGCTTCCTGTCGACGTCCGGGACTGTCGCCGCCGAAGACAAATGGATCTGTGAGCGCGTGCAGACGAACATCGATGCCGGGGTATATAGTGCCGGCGTTCTGTCGCCCAAGCATGAGGCGGGGGTGGCCTGGTTTCAGAAGTTTGTGGCAGCGCCGCAAGAGGTTTGAACCACGAAGGACACCAAGGCACTCAGTCCACCTGTCCAGAAAGGCGATGTTACTCTCAGGCGCTTCGCGCCAGAAAGTTTGCGCGTTCAGGTGCCAAGCGCAACCAATTTGCACAAGTGCCTTTGTGTCCTTCGTGATCTTCGTGATCTTCGTGGTGAAAATTTCTTTTTTTGCTAGTATGACGGCACCATACCAATTCCCATTGAAGGACGAAATCAATGAGCGCACGGCCTGAGGTTGTTGGATTGTCATCTTCCCGGCTTGAAACTATCGACAGGTTTGTCCAGAAAAAATATCTCGACACTGGTCGGATGCCGGGTGCGCTGACGCTGGTGTGCCGACGGGGTGAGATCGCGCATTTCTCGGCGATCGGCATGGCCGATGTCGAGCGCAAGAAGCCCCTGAAAGAAGACACGGTTTTTCGCATCTATTCGATGACGAAGCCGATTACCTCGATTGCGTTCATGCAGTTGGTCGAACAAGGCTTGGTCGCGTTGGACGAGCCGGTGCACAAATACATTCCGGCGTGGAAAGACCTTGGCGTTTTTCAGGGCGGCGGCGGAACGACGCCTTTCAGGACGAAGCATGTCGAACGTCCGATGCTGATCGTCGACTTGCTGCGCCACACCTCGGGGCTGACCTACGGGTTTCAGGAATCGACGAACGTGGACGCGGCCTATCGCAAGCTCAAGATCGGCGGGATCGAGAAGAACGGCACGCTGGACGGCATGGTCGAGCAGCTCGCGAAGCTGCCGCTGGAATTCTCGCCGGGGACGGCGTGGAACTATTCGGTGTCGACGGACATCCTGGGTTATCTCGTCGAAAAGATTTCCGGACAGAAGTTTGAAGACTATTTGCGCGCAAAGATTTTCAAGCCGCTCGGCATGGTGGACACCGATTTCCACGTCCATCCGGGGAAAGAGGCGCGGCTGGCCGCTTGTTATATTCCGGCTAAAGGCGGGATGGAACTGCAGGATGACCCCGCCAAAAGCCCCTTTCTGCAACCCCCGAGTTTCGTTTCCGGTGGCGGTGGGTTGGTGTCGACGGCGAGCGACTATCTGAAATTCTGTCGCATGCTGATCAATGGTGGGTCGCTGGACGGGGTGCAGATCGTCAGTCCCAAGACGATCGAACTGATGAAGATGAACCATCTGCCCGACGGCAAGGATTTACCGGCGCTGTCGCGCTCGCTGTTCAGTGAGGGGGCTTATAACGGCGTCGGCTTCGGGTTGGGCTTTGCGGTGACGATGGATCCGGCGAAGACGATGATCCCGGGGTCGGTGGGCGAGTATTCATGGGGCGGTGCCGCTTCGACGTCGTTCTGGATTGATCCGAAGGAAGACCTGATCACGATTTTCATGACGCAGCTGATCCCGTCGAGCACTTATCCGATCAGGCGCGAATTGCGGACGCTGGTGTACTCGGCGATGCAGAGCGAGCGCGGTGGGGCCGCAAGGACGCGGGTTGGGTTTTAGCCCGTGAGAGCGGGCCCTCATCCGTCTCGCCGCCTTCGCGAAGTGCTCGGCGTCGATCCACCTTCTCCCAGAGGGAGAAGGGCTATCACCAAATTTTTAGCGCTTCTCCCTCTGGGCTACGGGATTCACACATCTGATCTGACTTTCGCGATTGCGTAACCTTCGAGCATTGCGGC
>JANOFD010000207.1:0-2408 GCA_031413455.1 Rhodobiaceae bacterium | reverse complement strand
TGCGCGATGAGACGCGGGCGTTGTTGCGGCGGCGCTGCAACATGGAAATACTCGAAGGTTATGGTGTCACTGAGGCTGCTCCCGTGGTGGCTGCGAACCAGCCGGGTGCGAGTAAACTTGGCACGGTGGGAACCCTGATGGCCGGCATGGAATCCAGGCTTGAGCCCGTCGAAGGTATTCCCAATGCCGGGCGGCTGTTCGTGCGCGGTCCGAACGTCATGAAGGGTTATTTGAGCCCTGACCAACCGGGTGTGCTGCATCCGCTTGTCGATGGTTGGCATGATACGGGCGACGTCGTTGCGATCGACGGCGAAGGCTTCATCGCCATTCGCGGACGCGTCAAGCGCTTCGCCAAGATCGGCGGCGAGATGGTGTCGCTGGCGGTGGTGGAAAACTGCGCCTCGGCACTTTGGCCCGATAATATGCATGCTGCGGTGTCGCTGCCCGACGGGCGCAAGGGCGAGCAGATCGTGCTGATCACTGACGCCAAGCAAGCCAACCGCGCCGAGATCGTAGCCTGGGCGCAGAACCACGGTGTCGCCGAACTCGCGGTGCCACGGCGCGTGGTTCATGTCGAACAGGTCCCGGTGCTGGGCACGGGCAAGACGGACTACGGCAATGTCACGAGAGTGGCGGTCGAGCGCGTCGCGGCACTGGAGCCGCGCGCGGCGGAGTAGCGTCCTTATAGAGCCTTTGGGCGAAAAAGTCCCCCATTGAAGCAGTCAATTTTCGCTGCACGTCGCAACTGCGATGTGTGTCATACTTTGATTTGTCGCTCTAAATTCTACAGTGTATCGAAACGGTCTTCTCGCCGGATTGCAATTACATGATTATCAGACTGGTTGCATCTTCGCTGATACTCATTGGTGCAAGTGGATTCTTCATGCCACTTTGGATTGGATTTGCTATCAGGCATCTCGGTGCACAGGAGATGCCGCTTTCTCTCATCGAAGATATCGCTGTATCCAATGACAATCATCTCTATTTGGCCCTGATGTTTACTGGCCGTGTTCAGAAATACTCGAGCGACGGAAAATTCGTCAGTAGCTTCGGCGTAAACTCAGTTGGTGGAATTTTTTGCATCGATGCTGGTAGTGATCGGCTTACCATAAATTTCGGACGCCGCGATGCCACCGATGAGTTCGACCTTGATGGAAGGCCCACCCGTTTAAATAGGCCCACCGACAAAACTAGACCTCGCGGAATCAACCGCTACGGGGATTGTGCAATCGACAGCCAGATACGATCCCTTGACTGGTCATTGCAAGCTGTGTCCGTCATGTTTGTCAACAACCGCCCAGCGGTTACCATTAAGCGGCAAGCTTGGCACTATCTGGCACTCCATCCCTTTGCCTCCTGGCTAATTGGTGGTGTGGGCTTGTTTCTTTTTCCAGAATGGCGGCGCGCCGTGCTCAGAAGCACACGGACCACCCGTCAGCAGAAAACTCGGTAGCGTTTAAGGAACGGTGACCGTTGCCTGAAATCATCTTTGAAAAGCGCGTGGGAAAATACGATGCCATGCTTGTCATGAAAGACGGCGCATGGGAGGCGACTGACTGCCCGAAGCAGGCGCCGATCCCGCATGACATGTTTCACTATGCAGTTGAAACGGTTTTGGCGCGGCGGGGTTTTATTCACCGACGGGCTTCGGGTGAAGGTGCGGGGTTTCGGACGCAGCCCGCCAATCGTAGAGAAATAAGCTCAGCACCAACACGACCAACACGCAGCCGATCAACAATGCCGTGTTGAGGTTCGACAGCGCGTTCTCGATGTACGTGGCCGGGCGAAAAATCGTCGGATCGACCGAGACTCCTTCGAGCGCGGGCGTAAGGCTCGCGAGGACCGCCTCGATTTCCCGCGTCACCTGCAGCGTATTGCCCCAGGGTTGCTTCTCGACGATCAGCAGGATGCCCGGGACGTCGTTGATGATGGCGTCGCCGATGGGCGGCGGCGAACCTTCGACCACTCGTGCGACCTGGCCGAGCGTGAGCGACGCGCCATCGACGTGCGCCACGACTACCTGGCCGAGATCCTCGATCGAGCGGATCGCCGGCGAATGCGTCACGTTGAGCCGTTGGTTGGGGCCGTCGATGAAGGCCCCGCCCGCCACGGACGTGGCCGCCGTCGCGCTCGCGATGACTTGATCGAGCGTGACTCCGTGCGCGAGCAGCCGCGCGGGATCGATCTGCACCTGCAATTGCCGGTCGCGTTGGCCCCACACGGCAACATTTGCTACTCCAGGGACCGCCATGAGCCGCGGCCGAATCGTCCATTTCGTCAGGGTGGTCAGCTCGATCTGCGAGAGCCGATCGGACGACAAGCCGATCTTCATCACGCGGCTGAGCGAGGAGAGCGGCGAGAGCATCACCGGCGGCCGGGCGACATCGGGGAGCTGGGCGGCGGCGCGC
>JANOFD010000206.1:0-1642 GCA_031413455.1 Rhodobiaceae bacterium | reverse complement strand
AGTTGCCGAGGTCGGTGACTTCCGGCTCTGAAGCTGCGTTCTCGAGAACCGTTGTGCCCTTGGCGAGGCTGGCTGCCATCATCAGGTTTTCGGTGGCGCCAACTGACACAAATGGAAACAGAATATGCGCGCCGTGCAATCCTTTGGGTGCGCGTGCGATGACGTAGCCTTCGCTGAGTTCGATTTCGGCGCCCATTGCCTCCAGGCCCTTCAAGTGAAGGTCGACCGGGCGGGTGCCGATCGCGCAGCCACCGGGCAATGAGACTTTTGCCTGGTGGCATCGCGTGATGAGTGGACCAATAACCAGGAAGCTGGCGCGCATTTTTCGAACGAGTTCGTAGGGGGCTTCGGTCGATTTGATGGTTTTGGCGTGCAGTTTCAACACGCGGCCGACTTCGCCTTCGTTGTGACCGTTGCCCTCCATCGTGATTTCGACACCCAGCCCGCCCAAAATTTCCGCGAGTTGTGAAATGTCGGTGAGATGAGGAACGCTGGCCAGTGTGAGCGGTTCATCCGTCAGGAGACTTGCCACCATCAGCGGAAGTGCGGCGTTTTTGGCGCCCGATATCCTGATTTCACCGTTGAGCCGATTGCCGCCACGAATTTGAATTCTATCCACGCCGTACCCTTGTTTTCGCTTGGCTCGATTTTCGAAGGCCTTGGTTTATATGAGACCCGGGGGCCAAACAATGGCGAGGGAGCGGCAGAACCTTGTTAATTTTCCTTGGATTTCTGGGAATTATCCTGGGGATCGTCGGCCTTGGCCCGTGCCTGAGCTTTTCGGCGTTTGAGGTTTTCGCGCAAGGCTGCCGCTAAACGCGCCTGTTTGACGTCTGAGGCGTGCTTAATCGGGGCTACTTTTTTGCTTTCACTCATGGATCACCTTCGCGTCAGGGTGTTGGCCTGACGACGTTCCAAGCCTATATCGTTGTCAGCGTTCGTCAATCGCCAGGAGAACCGAAATGGCTCTGTTCAGTTTGAAGCGAAAAATGGAAATACCCAGTCCGCAGAGTGCTTTACCTGGCCGCGCTCAAGAAATGCCGGTTTCAGACAAGCACCATGTGCTCGGCACGCGCTTGAAGCCGCCCTTTCCGGCCGGAACGGAGGTTGCGCTGTTTGGACTTGGATGTTTCTGGGGGGCGGAGCGCAAGTTCTGGCAGCTCAAGGGCGTCTATTCCACGTCGGTTGGCTATGCGGCCGGGCATACACCCAATCCCACCTATGAGGAGGTTTGCTCAGGCATGACCGGGCACAACGAGGTGGTGCAGGTCGCGTTCGATCCGCGTGTCATTTCCTTTGAGCAATTGTTGAAGGAATTCTGGGAGAGCCACGATCCAACCCAGGGGATGCGCCAGGGCAATGATCAGGGTACGCAGTATCGCTCCGGTATCTATGTGACCTCGGCGGCGCAGCAGGAGGCGGCGAAAATGTCGCGCAGTTTGTATGAAGCGGCGCTGAGCAAAGCGGGCCGCGAAAAAATCACGACCGAGGTGTTGGACGCGCCGCCGTTTTACTATGCGGAAGACTACCATCAGCAGTATTTGGCCAAGATCGAAGCGTCGCTTGGCGCCAGCGAAGGTGGCGAGCGCGCGGGCGACGAGGGCGAATTCCGCGCCGCAACTATCAGCCAGCGCGATGGCGG
>JANOFD010000205.1:0-1821 GCA_031413455.1 Rhodobiaceae bacterium | reverse complement strand
ATCACGATCCGGCATGGACTCGAATACTTCAAAGCCTACGCAGATGGGTTCGCACAAAAAGATGTGTGCATGCGGTAGCCGCTTGCGGGGGAAGCATCTGTGTTTCAATTCACCGTCTTCTTGTCGTGGTTCGCATTGTTGCCATCTGGGTTGCCGTCTGGATGGGGCGCCTTTTGCAATTGCTGAGGCACGGCCTCATTGCCCGCGTTGGTTTTCGCCTTTTTATCGCCGCCCCGATGGTTACGCTGCATGCCCTGACCGAAGTCATCGCGGGTTTCCGGCTTCCGCCCGTTATGACTGCCGCCTTTTTTCTGTTCATGTTCCTGTCGCACGTCGTTTCCTCCTTGGTGAATGAGTGCACCCAAGAAAACGCCGCACGACCACACCAGTTCCAGGAAACGACGGCAATGCACGCTCAAGCCCTCATTAAAAATGAGTAACAGACCAGAAGCCGGAACCATCGGATGCAGGGCGCGTTTTCATTGTGTCGCCACTACGCAAAGGGTGTCGCGTCAAGGAGTTTTGGAAGATGCTGTGAATTTTCCAGGAGTCGTATCAATTGCCGCATTCATTGCGAATGAAACGCAGATGAAGTCCGCAGGCTAGACGTTGACGATTCCACTCGACCCGGCGAGAATTCCGGGTACACCGCCCGAACTACAATGCGGGGCGGAAACGACTGTCGCCCCGGAAATAATTCTCCGGGGCGACAGACGGATTTGTTATGGACGGTAAAAGATGTGCGAACCGATTTGCGCGACTTTGTTCATGCTGGAAGCCCAATATGGCTTTATATTACTCGCGTGAAAGAACGTGGCGCCCTTCGCGACAGTTCTGGCGCCCCGGTCAGTCAAGACTGTGTGGGCAACGCTCTGGGCCTGGCTCCACGCGTTCCCGTCGCGAACGCGATCAGCGATGCGGTCGCAGGTGAAGGAGAACTGACACCCGGTTTTGCGCTGTGAGCCTTCGTAGACAACACCGCAAATCGTGCTGGGTCGGCCTCGCGTTTTCGAACGCGCCACGATCACTTCAGCGACAGCCTGTTGACCCTTCGCAGATTCCCCGCGCGCTTCGAAATAAATCGCGGTGGTCAGGCATTTTTTATCGCCCTGGAATTTGACGTCCAGCATACCACCATCGATAGCAACCCTTTCGTCGAGGATCGGGTGTTCCGGCTGAGAGTCGCCGGCGGCCTCGTCACCTGGATTGGCGATAGGCAACATCCTCCCCCCAACGCGCCCAACTGCATCAACCGCTGTTACGGCTGGTACGGTTGCGTCAACGGCAGCTGTCGCGTCCAACGTTGAAGTCGCCACCGCCAAGGTGCAAAGTACTCCAAGGAATACCGCTTTCATGGTGCGACGATCATCGCGAACAGTTGTCATAACCTTCATCTTTAACCACCTCTTTTGTAGAGAGCTATGCTGATGCCCTTATCAGCTTGGGCTCCGGTCTCGCGCCAATGGCGCCATCACCAGAAACGGCTTGCTGCAGCCGATAGTCGAAGATGGGAGCTTGACCAAGTGAAACAACCGTTATGGACAAGCTTTAATAAAGTTCCAGGGAACTTCTCGAAAGTTCCATGCACAGAACGTGTCTCTACAAATGAAAAAGTGACAGTTTGAGCCCCGTTTTAGTCCGTACGCGGACGAACAAGCTCTTTTATCCAGTGAACGAAAAGTCATGACTCAGTCGCCACAAAGCGGCGAAATCGATACGATCACACTAATAGTTTTGTCAGCTCGTACGCCGTCTGCTGAGCGACAACACAAGCATCACGGCCAGGATCGGAATCATCGCGACACTCACATAGGCTTCCGG
>JANOFD010000204.1:0-2659 GCA_031413455.1 Rhodobiaceae bacterium | reverse complement strand
CCCAACTACGGTTTGATCGCTTTCGCACTTGTCTTGTCGGGGTTGGGTTTCGGCATGTTGCGCCCGGCCTTTGCAGCCGCATCGTCGCTGGCCGTTTCGCCCGACGAACAGGGGGCCGTCGCCGGGATCACCGGCGGCGCGGGAGCATCCGGCTTCATCTTCGCGCCGCTCATCGGCAACGCCCTCTATTCGCTCAACCCGACACTGCCCTTCATACTCGGCACGGTTCTGATGTTGGGCCTGCTTGCCTACATGCTCACCAGCAAATCCCTGAAAGACGCCATCATGCGCGACAACCAGGACGTGGCGCCACCAGGTCCGCCCGCCTGACACGCAACCCGAACCAAGCTAAACTCGTGCCCATGACCCAGCCATCGCCCCCGCCTCCCCACCTCATCCGGCTTGAAACCGAGAACTACCTCGTGCGCACGCTCGAACTCGCCGACGCCAATGAGTCGTGGGGACGGTGGCTGACCGATCCCGAAACCCTGCGCAATTTGAATGCCCAGCCCCGTCAGATGAGCGTCGAGGATCTGGAGAACTATATCCGGCGCTTCGACCGCAAGACTTCGCATGTTCTGGGCACGTTCGAAAAAGCCTCGTCGCGCATGATCGGCATGCGCACCTTCTATATCGATTGGCTGCGCCGTGAATTCATCAGCAACATCTTGGTTGGCGAAAGAGAGTCACGCCACAAGGGCGTGTTCAACGAAACCCACGTCCCCGTCTACGGCTATTTCTTCAATACGCTGGACTTGCTGACGGCCCGCGCCTCGGTCGTATCGACGAACGAGGTCATGCTCGCCCGCTTGAGGCGCAGCGGCTGGATCCAAGTAAACGCCTCCCGCAAACCCGCAGCCGATGGCGTGGGGTTCGTCGAGATCCTGAGCCTTCGATTGCCGCGCGAAGTGTGGAAGAAGAAGCACGAAGAATTAGGCGTATAGCGCAGGGTTCAGCTCGCCTGCCGCAAGCTTGCGAGTAGGGCCAAACTGGCAAACCCATCAGGCACCATGCCCACTTTACGCTGATAGCTGCGAATGGCCTCGCGTGTTTGCTTGCCGATTACCCCGTCGGGTTCGCCGACGTTAAACCCCTGGCGCGCAAGCAGCGTTTGCAGTTCAACCCGGTCGCTGCGTGACAAAATCGGTTGCTCGCTGCGCGGCCACGGCGTGCTGAACGACTCTCCATTGTCCAGGCGGCGCGACAACTGGCAAATCGCCAGCGCGTAGGAAATGGCATTGTTGTACGCCAACACGACTTTGAAATTTGGATAAGCGATAAAGGCGGGACCTTTATGTCCGGCGGGCACAAGGATGGCCGCCGGCGCATCCTTGTTCAAACCTGAACGCTTGGTGAGCGAGCGCCCATTCATCAATGTCACCGACAAGTCCGACCATTCGCGAACCGGCTTTTCAATGGAGATGTCGGCGTTTGCATAATCGAAACCGGGCGGAAGCCGCACTTCATCGAAACACGGCGCGCCCTCCTGCCAACCTTTGCTCTCCAGATAATTCGCTGTCGAGACAAAGACGTCTGCACGCGTGTGCCACAAATCGCGCCGGCCGTCGCCATTCCCGTCTTCAGCATATTGAAGAAACACAGTTGGAATAAATTGAGTTTGCCCCATCGCGCCGGCCCAAGACCCAATCATACGGCTAGCTGCGACGTCGCCAGACTGAATGATCTTGAGAGCAGCGATCAATTGTTCGCGCCCAAATGCGGCGCGCCGTCCTTCGAATGCCAGTGTTGCCAAAGCCTCAATGACATTGAAGCCCCCAAGGTTGCTGCCAAAATTACTTTCTAGCCCCCAAATGGCCGTAACAATACTGCGAGGTACCGCGTGTTTTCGTTCTGCGCGCGCCAACGGCTTGCGGTTCTGGCGCATCATGGTTCGCCCCTTGGACACCCGCTCCACTGACACCGCCCCATCCATGTAGTCCCAGATGGCGCGGCTGAACTCGGGCTGATTCTCATTCAACTCGACGACCCGAGGATTGAGGCGCACGAACTTGAAACCCAGGTCCAGCGTTTGCGCGCTGATTCCAAGGCCCAGGGCCTCAGTCTTGAAGGTTTCCACCCAGCGCGAGAACTCCGCGCTGCGGTCTGGCACGTTGTCGGGCACTGGCTCGGACATGCGCACAGTGGGCTGGGCGCTTGCGACATTTGCGCTCAGGATCAAAGCTGTCGCCAATAGGCTTACACGGGCAATACACAACACGGAGCGCACCTCATACATCACCAAGCGATGCCACGATGTCGGGCCAAAACGCAAGGCAATCGGCCGTGATGGTTGCGCCTTTGCGCATTGACAACGCCTGGACGCCACACTATTGCTCCGCCCCTCTAATTTGGGGCCGGAAAAGGCCGCCGTCGCGGGTGAAGCCAATGAAAATCAGAAATTCGTTAAAATCGCTCAAGGGCCGCGACAAGGACTGCCGTGTGGTTCGCCGCAAAGGCCGGGTCTACGTCATCAACAAGAAAAATCCGCGCTTCAAAGCCCGCCAAGGCTGAGTCTCCAGGGTTTTTAGCGGCAATTTGCCTAGCGCTCATGCGCCGGGATGCAGATACTCGCCCGCATGCAAATGCCGCCCCCCGATGCGACCATTTTGGCACGGCGCGCCGCCATCATAAACGGCCTGCGACGACTGGTGCCCGATGG
>JANOFD010000203.1:0-4351 GCA_031413455.1 Rhodobiaceae bacterium | reverse complement strand
GTCGTAGTCGCGGTTGCCCCAGGGCAGCTTGGTGCCACTGGGCAAACACAAATTTGGGTTATTAACGTTGGCGGAACGGCATTGGTAGTTTTCCTTGCCGCGATCAATGGCGCTGTAAATGTTCACCATTGCCGCATTGCCCTTGTAGACGTTCTGCGCGGTGAAATCGACCATGTGATCGTGGAACCATTGCGTGCTCGCGGTTTCGCGCCAATCGCCCTTTATGAGGGTATTGGCACCCGAGTTATTTGGCGTCGCCGAGAATGTGCTGGTGGCGCCGGTATTGATGGAATCTTGACCGGCCAAAATCATCGGCCAGCGATAATCGTAGTACTGACCAGGGAAAAAATACGAGCCGGTGAAGCCATCGCTCTCGGCGGGTTGGTGGCCATTGTGAAGATGGGTTGTAATGGTATGGGCGCCGAAGCCCGCGTTTGCCGAAGCGTTGATGGGAAGTGCATTGTGGTGGCGGAACAAGACGGGTTCGCCGTAACGGGCGACCAGAAGTTTAGGCGGGAAAGATCCGTCGAAGGTCCACACCGAATTTGGATTCTGAACAGGCAAGTAAGGATGCAATCGGGGTTGGACGCCGGTGTTGGTGCCGCCTTGATAGTAGAGTCCCAGCGGACCAAACTCACCCTTCGTAAAGGTGTGGCGTTGGCGGGAATTGCGAAGGCCCGTGTTGGTGCGAGCGCCTGCTTGGGCCGCAAGGACAAAAACCTCGGACGGGAACTCTGCCGAACGCTGGTGGGCAAACCAAGCGCCGGGCGGGCGGCCTTCGATGGCGCTGGTCGTCAGTGGAATGCCAAGGCACGAGCGAATTGCGAGCGCCCAAGGATTTTCGACGGACGTGTTGGCCTCGTCTTGAGGCAGCGGAAAGGGCAAAGCCTGACCGAGGAATGCGTCGAGAGATGCCGAACTTGGGCTTGATGTGCAGGCGGCCGGGCCAGTGGGGGCAGGCAAAAGCGTGCAACCGGGGCAAGTGGTCGCTGATGTATATGTCACCGGTTTGGGGCCAAATTCCTCAAACCGGAGCATGGGTTGTGAGAACGCTGTTGCGCCGAAGAGCGGACTGGGCGTGGAGCCCGTCGGGACATCGGGTGCGGCGGCAACGGCCGATGCCGATCCGATAAGCCCGGCAACAACAGCCAAAGAGCGAAGAAATTCGTTTGCAAATACTTTCATAGCGTCCCCCATTCAAATCATTCAATGTACGGTAGAACCTGGCCGTGCACGCACCGCCTGATCGCATACACCTCGTTAAAGCCCCCTAAGTCCATATTCCGTAGTTGCCCTGTGATATATTTCGGCAGAACAACGGAATAATTCTTGGTGAAAGTAAATCACACTGTATCCGCGTTGAAAAGGCGGGGGTACAGCATCAACACGACATTCCCGCCTTCCGTGCGGCGCGATAATGAATTATCGGGGGTTGTGGTGCGGCTGCCACATGTGACAGGCATGCAGTGACTGTTTGGAACGGCCGCTTGCCTGTCTCCCGAAGCCACCCAGGGAAACGGTCGCGGCTGCTAGAAATATTGAACCACCAAAGGCACCAAGATCACCAAGGTTCACCAAGAAGGTCATTGGCTGACGCCGGTCGTTTCGTCTTTCCTTATTGGGCGCTACGCGTCTGATCGGTCAAACCGCTCACGAGCAGGCCGGGTCCAAGTGTTCTGTGAGCCTTGATTGCTGCATTGACGATTTCGCGCGCAAGCGCATCGAAATCAGCGGGGATCGGAGAGCCGATCTCACCAGCTCACGACATCAATGCGGCCTTTGAGCGGCATTTTCTGCTTGGTGAAACTTGGTGCTTCTTGGTGTCTTGGTGGTGTACGCCGACCCGTCACCGATTCGACATCAGAAGAGCGTGCTCTAGTGGTTTAACTCTTGGGGCCGCTACGCGTCCTCTGGCTGACAGGGCTTGACCCTGCCATGACGAATTGAGCGGGCTTTGGAGCCAAGACTCCCAGCCGCGGGAATAATCGTCCGTCTCAGCCTTATTTGATTCCGAGTATCAGCACTCAGCGCTCCGTCGAAGCGGCGCTCTCGCGTTTTTTGTCTTGTTCGATCATGTATTCGATGACGGCGTTGGCTTCGAGGTCTTTGAAGCCGAGGTTGGGCATTGGCAGGTTGCGGTAGCGGGCTTTGAGTTCAAGCGCCACTGGGTCGCCTTCGGCGATCATTTTGTCCGGTTCCTTGAGCCAGCGGATCAGCCAGGGGCGCGGGCGGCTGGCTGCGACGCCCGCGAGGTCGGGACCCAGCTTGTCGCCGCCGCCGATGGTGTGGCAAGAGGCGCAGCGCGAACGGAAAAGGGTTTCACCGCGCGATTGCGGTGTGATGCGCTCGGCGGCGTCGTAGGAGCTGCGTGCAGCCGATCCGCCCGCGTGATTTTGCAAGCGCTCGAGAAAGAGGCCTGCCAGGATTTTTGGTTCGTCGTAGGGCGAACGCTTGATCCAGGTGGCGGAGGCTTCGTTGCCGAAGCGGATGCTGGTCGCGTGGTCGCGCGGTTTCATTGGGTCGGAGATGCGAAGGCCCAGTTTCTTTTGCAAGAGCTCGATGTCGGCGCGCTTGCCAGTGAAGAACGACCAGCCGTCGGCGATGCCGAACATGTGGCGGTACTTGTTCAAGACCTCGGGCGTGTCGTGTTCGGGGTCGATGGAAATCGAATAGATAAAAACGTCGCGCCCGAGCCTTGGGCCGATGAGATCTTGCACTTGCCGAAGTTGCGCCGTTTCGGCTGGGCAAACATCGGTGCATTTCGTGTAGATGAAATTGATGGCGAAGACCTTGCCTTTGAGCAGATCGTCATAGAAGCGATGCTTCTTGCCATTGTGGTCGGTCAGAACGACGTTGGGAAAGTAGCTTCCGTGCCAAGGTTGCGCTTCGGGCTTTGGGGGCGGCGTACACGGAAGACGCCGCCAGCAGCAAAGCGAAGAGGGCCGCACAGATTTTCACGGTGCGGCCCTCTCGCGTCGATTAGTTGCCCAAAGCGTAGGAGTCTTCGTAGCCCACGCCTTCCCATGTCGGTATCGGCGTCGGGATCATCACGGTTTGCCCGGCGTTCTTGATGTCCCAGCGCAGGAGCATGGCGCGATCCTCATGTTGGGTGTTGTGGCAATGCTCCATGAATGTGCCCATGAACTCGCGAAAGCGAATGGCGACGTCCATATCGAGCGCTAAGCTCGGCGCGTTTTCGTTGCCTCCAATTGTGAAAAGATCCTTTCTCGCCCATTTTTCCCAGGCACGCGGAGCGGCGCCATTTTGGCTCAAGATTTGCCCCTCTTCGAAATGGATATGGACCGGATGGGTCCAACCATCATGGGATTTGAGGTGCCAGATCTCGAGCGTACCCACGTCAGGAGACGCTGAAATGCGATGGATGTCGGTGGTCAAACCCAGTCCACCGTCGGTTTTAATCGTCCAGGGGTTCACATCCGTGCCGTCGCTGCGTCCGAAATCGAACGTCCGGTGGCGGGCCGTTGCCAGCTCGGCGCTCGACATCGCCGGGCGTTCGATCATTTTCTTCAAGCCTTCGACATAGTGCGCGGGGTTCATGCTGGTGTCGGCAGCGGCGACGGTCAAGGGTGCGGGGTCCATAATCCTGAACTCAAGGAATTTTCCGACGACC
Organism: Rhodobiaceae bacterium; assembly: GCA_031413455.1. Lineage (GTDB taxonomy): Bacteria > Pseudomonadota > Alphaproteobacteria > Micropepsales > Micropepsaceae > SZUA-430. Next base: position 720 of record JANOFD010000203.1, on the reverse strand, counting down.
GGATCGCCGCCTTGATAATTGCCGATCGCTTCGGCCAGGGGCACTGCCCGGTTTGGGCCCCTGCCATTGTCATGTTCAGAGAGGTTCACCAAATAGATCCTGGAGTTGACGGCCATTCCGGTGAAATCGATGATGATGTCATAACGCTCGCCGATGCCCTGGAAGGGAAGGTCGGTGTCGTCTGCGTTGGGGAAGGGCACTGCGTGTTCCATGATGTTGCCGTCGTTGGCGACCATGTGAAATGGCACGCGCGCCCCAGCCTGGTTGACGACCGCGACTTTCCAGATTCTAGAGACGCTGGCGTTCAACAACCGGAAGCGATAGCGGCGCGGACGGACTTGGAACCAGGGCTTATAACCCCAGTTGACCGTCGCCCGATCGCCCAAGAAGCCGTCAGTGTTAAAGACGTTGAACTTCAATTGCCCGGCATTGTCCCACGCCTTGTCGGCCATCATCAGATTGACGTCGTAGTCGCGGTTGCCCCAGGGCCCCGCGTTTTCAAGAACTATCACGGGTGCTGGGGCGTTTACAACCCGTCGAAGGCTTGCAAACCACCCGCCAAGTCGGCACAGGACAGGCGTATCTGGCTGTTGGGCTGAAACCGGATGGCATCCTATTACTGCGTCCGACGGTTGTAGGCGACGCGACGGGTCATTTGGGCTTTAACTTGGCACTCAGTAGCGCAGCTCGTCAAGCCTTCTTTGATTGGCTTCCGGCAGG
>JANOFD010000202.1:0-1712 GCA_031413455.1 Rhodobiaceae bacterium | reverse complement strand
GAACGAAAGCCGGGTCGCTGCCGGTGTTTTTGTGTCCCGGCAGCGGGATCGGCAGGCGGCCGATCGCCTCCAGGCTGTTGCGCACGCTTTCCGGCAAACGCACGACAACGTCGAAGCGCTGGTCGCCTTCGAATATTTGACCCGCAGGGCGCCCGCCCAACGCGGTCGCAACGACGTCCTGCACGTCGGCGATGTTGAGCCCGTAGCGCGCCAAGGCCTGGCGGTCGGGAATGATGGACAGCAGCGGCAATCCGGTGACTTGTTCGACCTTCACGTCGCGCGCGCCCGGAATGGCTTTCAAGACGCTTTCGATCTCCTCGCCGGCCGCCAGCAGACGGTCGAGATCGTCGCCGAACACCTTGACTGCCACGTCGGAGCGGACGCCGGCGATCAATTCGTTGAAGCGCATTTGAATGGGCTGGGTGAATTCGTAGTTGTTGCCGGGCACGGCGGCGGCGATGCGCTCGAGCTCGGCGATGAATTGACTGCGCGGCTTGTAGGGGTCGGGCCAGAGGCTACGATCCTTGACGATGATGAACGTGTCGGCGACGCTGGGCGGCATGGGGTCGGTTGCGACTTCGGCCGTGCCGAGTTTGGCGAAGGTCAGTTCGATCTCTGGCGCCTGGCGCAGGCGCTTTTCCAGCGCCGACTGCATGCCGACGGCTTGAGTGAGGCTGGTGCCGGGAATGCGCAAGGCGTGCAGCGCGATGTCGCCTTCGTCGAGATTGGGAATGAATTCCGAACCCATGCGCGAGGCGCCAAAGGCGCTGACTGCGATCAGCAGGATGGAAACGCCGGCCATAAGGAGCCGGTTGGCGATGGCGAAGTCCAGCAGCGGCGCATAAACGGTTCGTGCGCTGCGCATTAGGGCGTTCTCGCGCTCGTCGACCTTGCCGGTGACGAAGAGCGCAACGGCTGCGGGCACAAAGGTGATCGACAGGACCAGGGCGGCCACGAGCGCCGCGACCACAGTGAACGCCATCGGGTGGAACATTTTGCCTTCGATGCCGGTCAGCGCGAAGATCGGCACGTAGACGATGGTGATGATCAAGACGCCGAAGATGCTGGGCCGGATCACTTCGCTGGTGGCCGATGCGGTGAGCGCAAAACGCTCCGCGCGCGTCAGCAGGCGGCCGAGGCGATGCTGTTCCATGCCGAAGCGGCGCAGGCAGTTTTCGACGATGATGACGGCGCCATCGACGATCAGTCCGAAATCGAGCGCGCCCAGGCTCATCAGATTGCCGGAGACCTTGTTCTGCACCATGCCGGTGATCGCAAACAGCATCGACAAGGGGATCATCGCGGCCGTGATAATGGCGGCACGCAGATTGCCGAGCAGAACGAACAGCACCGCAACGACGAGCAGCGCGCCTTCCAGAAGATTCGTCTGAACGGTTTGGATCGTGCGGTCGACGAGCGTGGTGCGGTCGTAGGCCGCGCGCGCGACGACACCCCCGGGCAGGCTCTTGTTGATCTCTTCAAGCTTGGCGGCGACGGCGCGCGAGACGGTGCGGCTGTTCTCGCCGACGAGCATGAACACGGTGCCCAGCACGACTTCGTCGCCGTTGAGGGTGGCGGCACCGGTGCGCAGCTCGGTGCCCAGGCTGACGTCGGCTACCTGATCGATGCGCACGGGCACATCGCCCCGGCGGACGACGACGAGTTTGCGCAGGTCGTCGGCGCCCGCGGCGCGCCCCGGCACGCGGATCAGA
>JANOFD010000201.1:0-4949 GCA_031413455.1 Rhodobiaceae bacterium | reverse complement strand
CCTCGAGGGCTACTCGCGCCCGAAGAGCCGCATCGATCTTTTTCTGTTTTCTCATCGTCATCTCCATCTAGCATGATGGAGACAGATTTTCTTCACCCCTGGGAACCCGTCAGATTGGTCCTGTTTTTGGGGTCCACCTCACCCCCCATACCGAAAGTGCCCCGTAAGCGTCAGCGTAAACAGCACGTCTTCGATCTGCGGACCCCGGCCGATATTGTGCATGATCAGCGGCCTCTGCCCATCGCTCGACCAGCGTTCGGTGACAATCCCTATATGCGGCAAGCTGCCCGCCACGACAAACTCCACCACATCACCCGGCTTGTAATCCCGCCCGTTGGTGGACACCCTCAGCCGCGCACCCGCCCGCGTAAAAAACACCGCCAGGTTCGGCACGCGCCGGTGATCGATGTTGGCATCAGGCCCAGCCAACCCCCAGCGCTTCGGGTAGGCGCCAAACGCCCGCGCCATGTCTTCATGCACCAACCGCTGCAGATCGATGCCAAGCAGGCGATAGGCGCGTATCACTTCATCCGAACACACCCCGCGATCAGCCGGCACATCGCCATAGGGATAGGCAATGCGCACATAGGCGCCATCATAAACCACCGAATGCCGCGCCCGCTCCTCCGCCGCCGCCGACAGCCGCAACCCAAACGGCAGGGCAGCATTTTTCCAATCCGTGTTGACGGCAACCGCCGGAACCAGCGCAACTGCAAGCGCATGCGCAGGACGCGCCGCCGTGACCACGGGCCGTGCATCGTCACAGCCACCCGCTGCAACAAGAAGGGCCACCAAGGCACTAATTTGAAATGATTTACTGAACACCATCGCCCATGTGTGATCGAAAATTGCGGCACCAATACGGCCTTTCAACGCGCCGCGTTTCGTTGTTGCCGAATTGATTCAGGTGCAAACCGATTGCATGCGCGCAGCCCGCTACCGGCCGGAAGCAGCCCAAATTAAGGTTTTGTTTAGGAAAACAGTGCGTCTTGGAGTCGACCTCGGATGGTGAGGCGACCGCCAGTTGCTGGTGACGCCCGTCACACGAGCGCAGATTCGTTTCTCACCAAGGGCAAAACGAATCCGCGAAGCAAATTGAACGTATCGGAACAGCAGGGAACGCGCGTCATGCAAAAGTCAAACCTCACACGTTGGAGCCTGATGGGCTCAGCAGCCATCCTGGCCATGGCCGGCGCAACAACCTCCGCCCAAGCCTACGAAACAAAATACGGCGACGTCCAAATCGTGTTCGACACGACAGTGTCGATGGGCGCCTCGGTGCTGACGCAAGATCGCGAGACGCAGTTCTTGCCGGAAACGAACGGTGGACCGGTCGATCCACGGGGAAGTTTAGCACTTGGCGCGAACATTACCGGGACGCAGGTGGTGATTTCGGGTGCGAGTCTCGCGGGATTGGGTGGCGGTGGGTTCGGCGCGCTCACACCGGTGGCGACGAATGTCTACACCAACAACCCGGACAACTTTGACGGTTCCATCAATTCTGACGACGGCCGTCTAAATTTTGATCGTGGGGACTTCATTGGCGCCAACGTAAAGGCCAGCCATGACCTGCAGGTAACGTGGCAAAACTACAAGCTCTTTGCCCGTGCCGTCGGCTTCTACGATGTCGTTATGAATGACAATGACGTTGGCTCGCGTTCACAGTTGACAGACGCTGCTTTGGGCGACGTAGGCCGCAACTACGAGCTTTTGGATCTCTTTGTGTCAGCCGACTACACCATTGCCGAGTTGCCGGTGAATCTTCGCGCCGGTAAGCAAGTCATCAACTGGGGTGAAAGTACGTTCCTCTTGAACGGCCTCAATGTGTTTAACCCAATCGACGTCGCATCGTTCCGTCGCCCTGGTTCCGAAATCAAAGAAGCGCTTGTGCCGGTCAACGCCCTGTTCGCCTCGGTCTCGTTTCCGTTCGATGTGTCGTTAGCGGGCTACTACGCTCTCGATTGGGAGCCCTTCGAAATCGATCCGTCAGGCACGCCGTTTTCCTCGGCAGATGTAGTTGCATTGGGCACTGGTATCGGTGGCAATGCCGGTCGTGTAAGTTTTGTTACGAGCAGCCCATTCTCTGGTAACCGTCGAAATTGTACGGCGACCGCCACTAACGGCGCTGGCACGCTGTTTATTCAAGCTAATGACTTGATAAATGATCCCAACGCAGGGACCCAGGCGGTCGGCAACGATCTCTTGGAGTGCAACGACAGCGACTTCATAAGCCACATACAACCATTTACGCTTGGGCTGCATGAACTCATCCGTATCGGACAAACCAATGGAACTGGGGGGCAGCCAAACCTGTCGATGGACATGGTCAATCGTGTGTCGGCTGGCTTACTTGGCCGCGGCGAAGACACGTTTGCTAGGGACTCAGGCCAATTTGGCTTGAAGGCGACGTGGTTTGCTGAGTCGCTCAATGGCTCGGAGTTTGGTTTTTACTATCAAAACTATCACAGCAGGCTTCCGTTTGTTGACGTTCAAGCGACTCCATCCGCTATAGGCACCGCTCAGCTCACGACCTTTATTCTTGGCAACAATACCGACCCAGATGGAGTGGGGACGCGCAAGTTGAACGCGGCCGGATGCGGCCTCGCTCCTTCCGCTGCACCCACGTTCTTTATCAACGGCGCGAACTTCGCAGCCCTCGCGCCCTCCATTGCTGGAACTCTTGGGTTTGCGCTGGGCAACCCCGCCACAGCTGGAACGGCGGCGTTTCAAATGGCCAATACAGCCGTCAATGACCCGGGAGGTATTATTGCCAACGCTGCGACCGTTGGATTGCCTGGGGTAGGCATCCCACTAGCGTTGCAAAATACTGCCGGTCCTATCGGTTTCAACAATCAACTGGCGGTCGCGCAACTCAACTGCGTGCTGGCGTATTACCAAAGCGGGTTTGTGAACCCTGTCTCTGAACCGCAGACGATTCAAACCTTCGATGGTGCGGAATTCCTGCTCGGCGCATCCGATGGCCAGGTCGCTGTCACCTATCCCGAAGACATCGAAGTATTTGGATTCTCGTTCAATACAACAGTCGGAACCTGGGGCGTGCAAGGGGAAGCGAGCTATCGCCCTAGCGCTCCATTTCAAGTCGACACCGATTCTTTGACAATCGCGGCTTTGACGAACTCTTGTACGTTCTCTCAGCTTTATGGACTAGCTGGTCAACTCATCATTGAACCTCTAGCCACTCCTGATGGGACAGGTATAAAGCCACATTGCGGCGCTCAGGACACTCATAATTCGGGTGTCATTCGCAACGAGATGTTCACAACCCAAATCGGAACGACAGCGACCTTCTCAGCGTCCGAGTGGTTCATTGAAGCAATCGGCGCAGACCTAGGTATTTTGGTTTCGGAAGTAGGAATGGTCTTGGTTCCAGATGTCGAGGAAACTTGGCTTGACTCGTACCCTGCACGTCCAACATTTCCGTTGCCGAGCAATCCAAACGTAATTTACAAGGATATGGTCACGCAATATAGCAACACCGGTTGCCAGGGCACTGACCTCCCAGGAGCCGGCATTTTGGGACTGGACGTCAAGTCCAGCGAGCAATGCCGCCCAACCGACGTGTCGGCTGGCTTGGTCCTGCTGTTCTCTCTCCAGTACAATAACTTCATGGACACCGGCTTCATCTTGGCGCCGACCTTGGTCTACAGCTGGGACTTCGAAGGCACGACGCCATCTCCATATGGCAACTACGCCGAAGATCGTCAGGCCATCAGTTTGGGAGCAACCGGAACCTTGAACAACAATTTCCGGATCGGCGTGAACTACAACAGCTTCTTTGGTGGTCACGTAAACAATAAATCCAGAGACCGCGACTTCGCCTCCATCACCGCCAGCTACTCGTTCTAACGCACTGGCACGACGTCACTACTGGCCCGCTCCGAGCACCTCGGGGCGGGCCATTTTTTTGCTTAACCAACAGATCTTGAGACGTTTCCACGCTCCGCCTCACCTGCCAACTCTTATGGGCGAGGTTCCGCGCCGTCGCTCACCGCCAGGAAGAAATTCACCTCGCCAAAACCGGCAGTTCGCAACTGCACATGCAACACAGATGTAAACAAAACGGTCCAAACCGTGTTGATTCTGCCGCACCTCAGAGTGTGTTTCGGTCCGTCTGTCAATCTCTCGTTGACTTCAAATCGCCCTGCGTGTGGTGTGAGGGTGAGGGATGCCAGAGGCCGGGGGGCTTAGGCTGCTCACGTATGTTTTCCCCCGGAAACTGGCACTAGCTTTGAACTTTTAGGGGTAGGGGGAACTAGCGTTATGTCTAAATTCAACACGGTACGTACCGGATTATTGGGATCGGCCGCAGCTTTAGCACTTCTCGGAACGGCAACAACGGCTCAAGCCGTCGAAGCTCAATTCGGCGACGTGCAAATCACTTTCGACACCACAGTGTCGATGGGCGCGTCCATGCTGACGCAACAGCGCATGACCGAGTTCCTGCCGGAAGCCAACGGCGGCCCCGTTGATCCGCGCAACAACCTGGCGGATGGCGCTATCGTCTTGGCCAACGGTATTTTTGTGGTTCCTGCTCCCGGTCCTGGCGCAGTCGGCTTCAGTGGAATGCCGCAGAATGGTGTTCTCAAATATTCAGGCAACGTCGCCAACAATCACGATGGCAGCATAAACGCTGATGACGGCCGTTTGAATTTTGACCGTGGTGACATCATCGGCGCCAACGTTAAAGCAACACATGACCTTCAGGTCTCGTGGCAAAACTACAAAATCTTTGCCCGTGCCGTCGGCTTTTACGATGTCGTCATGAATGACAAAGATGTCGGCGCGCATTCACAACTGACGGACCAAGCTTTGGGCGACGTCGGCCGCAACTACGACCTCTTGGACCTCTTCATTTCGGCTGACTACACCGTCGCCGAAATGCCAGTGAACATCCGCGTTGGTAAGCAAGTGATCAACTGGGGCGAAAG
>JANOFD010000200.1:0-1346 GCA_031413455.1 Rhodobiaceae bacterium | reverse complement strand
TTTCGCGCTGATGAATTGCCGTCGGGCACGCGCCAGACGCCGGAGGATACGCCGGGGCGCGATACGACCACCAGCCGGTAGGATTGGATCAGTTGCGTGCGCAAGGCTTGCAGCGCCGCTATCGCGTCGCGCGCACCTTCTGCGTTTTTGTCGGCGATTGCGGCGCTGCCGTCGCCTCTCAGTGCTTCGGCAGATTTGACTGCCTCGTCAACGCGGGCTTCGATGCGGGCGGCGTTGTAAGCGGCCTGGAGTTCAGCTGGCAGTGTTTGTGTGAGTTCGATCTGGGCATTTTCTGTGGCTTGGCGCGCTGGTACGACGTAGCCATACTGAAACGTGCCCCAGAGCGCGGCCGTGGCGATCACGATTGCTGCGGCCCATTTGCCGATCCGCTTGCGGCTGACCCAGATGAGCGCCAGCGAACGCGCGAGGCCTGGGGCTGGCGGCGCGTAGGCAAAGCGGCTTTCTTTCAGCGCCTTGATGCCCTGATCGATGGCGGCGCCGGAGACTTCGATGCCTTGCGTTTTGTAAATTTCGCGCAGTCGTGTTCGCAGGGCGTCATCGCGGTCGCCCTGGCCGAGCTCGCGCTCAACGATGAGCTCGCGATGGCGGATCGTGTCGACCACGTCCATCGCGAGCATGAGCTCGTCGAGCGTTTGCGGCTTGGCGGGAGTAGCGACGGCGCCGGGCATTAGTGCGCTGACCCTAATGGAGAAAGGAAGAAAATAGATTGAACCACCAAGGACACCAAGGGAACGGCGGCGCTCTTGACTTTGGTGAAACTCTTATTGGGCGCAAAGCGCCAAGTGTTGCACGCGTTCCGCGCGCGGGCGCTCATCCGGCTATGCTCACTCTCTTGGTGTCCTTGGTGGTTCAATCGTCTTGCTTTCATCGCGCTCAGAGATTGAAGGCCTTGCCTTGGGCGACGAGGGCGGCGAGGCGTTTTTTGCCGTCTTCGACGGCGTCGCGGATTTCTGCTGAGTTTTGGGTGGAGAGTTTGCGCATTTCCTCGATGATGATTTGCGATTTTTCCTGGAAGTTGACGACCGAGTCGACGAGCTTTTTTACTGCATCGGCGCGGATGGTGGGGCCGTAGCCGGCGCGCACTGCCGCCTCTTGTACCTTGTCGCCGATTTCGGCGAGGACTTCAATCGAGCGCGAGACGCCCTCCTTCATGGCGTTCAGGGTTTCTGTCGATTCGTGCAGGCCGAACATGCCGGTGAACGAGGCTTTGAGCGCGGTCAACACGGTGTCGTTGGTCGAGAAGAACGAGACCGCCTGGGCGTAGATGCGCTCCTTGGCGTTTGTCGTTTGCATCAGGCGGGCCATGATGACTTCGGAGGTGTTGT
>JANOFD010000199.1:0-4400 GCA_031413455.1 Rhodobiaceae bacterium | reverse complement strand
CGTTGAGATTGTCCGGGGCGCAGTAGAGGTCGTGCACTTGATCGGTCGATTGACAGTCGTCGGCGCCCGCTTCGATGGCGGCATCGAGCATGGCGTCGGCGTTGGCTTTGCCGGCCGGGTATTGAATTTGCCCCAAGCGGTCGAACATGTAGGCGACTGTTTCTCCCATTTGACCGCCAAATTTCGAGAACAGGGCGCGCACGTCACTGCCGGTGCGATTGCGGTTGTCGGTCAGCGCTTCAACGATGAGCGAGATTCCACCCGGGCCACGGCCTTCATAACGCACGTCTTCGTAATTGGCAGCGTCCGCGCCCTGCGCTTTCTTGATCGCCCGTTCAATGGAATCTTTGGGCATATTCTCTTTGCGGGCAGCGACGATGGCTGCGCGCAGCTTGGCGTTCTTTTCAGGATCGGGCAGTCCCGCTTTGGCGGCAACGGTAATTTCCCGCCCAAGTTTTGAAAATATCTTGGAACGCTTTGCATCCTGCGCTCCTTTGCGGAACATGATGTTTTTGAATTGACTATGGCCGGCCATGGGTCGGGATCTTACGCCGTTTGAGTTTTTCGGTGGTTTCGGCCGCAGATAAACCTCAAACCGGGGTCCGGAGGCAAGAGGGCTTATTCCGGCCTGATAGTACCTCTGGCGCTGTTGACGCGGACGCGGGCCACTCCATTTCTGTGGCTCAAACCGTCGACGTAGAGCGTGTAGGGGAACGTTAGCAGCAGACCTCGGCTTGGGTCGTAGGACGCCGTGAGGCGCTGAAAATCTATTGTGTCGAAGCCCAAATTCGATTTGTCACCGACCAGGCGGCACATGCGGTTGCCTTGCTCGTCCGTTTTGTCTTCGGCAAGAATGAGAAGCTGCATAGCGCAGCATACCGGTTCGCCACCAGTGTCCATCAGGGCAATACGGACAGCACCGTTGCCAAACACCTTTGTGTTCTTTTCCCAGGGTTCTGCGAGCGATTGGGCGCTGGCGGCCCAGTCGCAGTCGCGCACGTCGACTGCAAGTGCTGAAATCGATGTTGCCGCAGTGATCGCTGTGGCAGAAAGCAGGGCCGTCAAACGCATGGGCTTTATCCTCGAAGAAGCAAATTACGAGATGCACGGCTCACTATCTCCAAGTTGCACTGGCGACGCCAGAGGCACTTGTCACTAAAATGGGCACTGGCCTGCTCAGAACAGATAGGGTACAAGGTGCGATGATCCAGCCTCGTTCGACACGCATCATTGGAATCGACCCAGGCCTCAGGCGCACTGGCTGGGGGGTGATTGAGATTTGCGGCTCGCGTCTGTCGTTTGTCGATTGCGGCGTGGTGACTACAGTTCTCACCGGAACGCTGGCTGAAAGGCTGGTCGAACTTTATGACGGGATTGCCGCTATCATTGAGCGGATGACGCCTGACGTGGCAGCGGTTGAGCAGACTTTTGTCAACAAGGATCCGGTTGCGACCTTGAAGCTTGGTCAGGCGCGGGCGATCGCTTTGCTGGTGCCGGCGCGCGCGGGGTTGCATGTGGCCGAGTATGCGCCCAATCAAGTGAAGAAGTCCGTCGTGGGTGTTGGCCATGCGGAGAAAGAACAGGTGCATGTGATGGTCAAGATGCTTTTGCCGCAGTCAAACGCGCAGAGCGCGGATGCGGCCGATGCGCTGGCGGTAGCGATCACGCATGCGCATATGGCCGAGACAACGGCGCGGATGGAAGCGATGATTGCGAGGGCGAGATGAAGGGTTTTCACACGAAGACACGAAGCAACGAAGAAGACAGAAGGGTTCACGCGAAGACGCGAAGACGCGAAGGGCGACCCTTTTTGCGCTGCAGGCGTGCATCGAACCTGATTGGCGCTGCGCGCCGCATGAATACTGTTTCGTTCCTTTGTTCCTTCGTTGCTTCGTGTGAATCTTTTTCTTCCTGCTTTGCGACTTTGCGGCATTGCGTGTGTCCTTCTTGCTTGGGAGTACGCGCATGATTGGGAAGCTGACGGGGATTATCGACGAGATTGGCGATGACTTTGCGGTCATAGACGTTGGCGGGGTCGGCTATGTCGTACATTGCGCGGCGCGGGTATTGGCGAACTTGCCGCAAGCAGGGCAACGCGCGTCTTTGTTTGTGGAAACGCAAATGCGTGAAGACGCGATCAAGTTGTTCGGCTTTAACTCCGGCGAAGAACGCGAGTGGTTCCGGTTACTGCAAACCGTGCAGGGTGTGGGGGCCAAGGTTGCTTTGTCGATCTTGAGCACATTGCCGATACCGGATTTGGGACAAGCCGTCGCGTTTGACGACAAGGGCCAAGTGGGCCGCGCGCCAGGCGTTGGACCAAAGCTTGCCGCGCGCATTGTGGCTGAGCTCAAAGACAAAGCGGCGAAGATCTCGGCACCCCTGCATGTCACCCGTGCCGACGGCACCGTCGTTGGTTTCGCCCGGCCTGCCGGTGTCGCCGCAGAAGCCGTGTCAGCGCTGGTCAATCTGGGCTATTCTCAAACGCAGGCACATCAAGCCGTGGCCATTGTTGTGGCGCGGGAGAGTGGCGATTTGCCGTTGCAGGTGTTGATACGAGAAAGTTTGCGCGCCTTGTCGAGCGCAGCGTGAGTTGAGCGATGACCAAACCTAACCGCCTGGTGACAACCGAAACGCGCGAAGACGATGCGGCGGAAGCGAGCTTACGCCCGCAGACGCTGGCGGAGTTCATCGGGCAAGATCAATTGCGTGCGAATTTGAAAGTTTTCATCGATGCGGCGCGCGGGCGCAACGAAGCGCTGGATCATGTGTTGCTGGCGGGACCGCCAGGCCTGGGCAAAACGACAATGGCGCAGATTGTGGCGCGCGAGCTTGGTGTCAGTTTCCGTTCAACGTCGGGGCCGGTGATTGCGCGGGCGGGCGATCTGGCGGCGATCCTGACCAATCTTCAGCCGCGCGATGTGTTGTTCATTGATGAGATTCACCGGCTTAATCCTGCGGTCGAGGAAATTCTTTATCCGGCGATGGAAGATTTTCAGCTTGATCTGATTATTGGCGAGGGACCTGCGGCGCGAACAGTGAAGATCGATCTGGCGCCGTTCACGCTGGTCGGTGCGACCACGCGATCGGGGATGATTACCAAACCGTTGCGTGACCGCTTTGGTATTCCGTTGCGGCTGGAGTTTTACAAAGTTGAGGATTTGATCGAAATCGTCAGCCGGGGGGCGCGCATTTTTCAGTTGGCGCTGACGCCGGAGGCGGCGCGCGAGATTGCGGCGCGCTCACGCGGGACGCCGCGCATTGCAGGGCGCTTGTTGCGGCGCATTCGCGATTTTGCCTCGGTTGCCAAGTTGGCGCGTGTTGATGCACAGGCGGCCGATGAGGCGTTGACACGGTTGGAAGTCGATAAACGGGGGCTTGATAATTTCGACCGGCGTTATCTGAAAATCATTATGGAAAATTATAACGGCGGGCCTGTCGGCGTCGAGACTCTATCGGCGGCGCTGGGTGAACCACGTGATGCGCTGGAGGAGATTATCGAACCGTTCCTGCTGCAAGAGGGTTTCGTACAGCGCACGCCGCGCGGGCGGATGGCGGCAGCGATGGCTTATACGCATTTGGGTTTGGTTGCGCCCAAAGCGATTGCGCAGCAGTCCCTGTTTGACTCGCCGCAAGACGGTGATGCGGATGTCTGATGTGGCGACGATGGGACGGTTCGACGGCAAGACGCATATCCTGCCGGTGCGCGTCTATTACGAAGACACGGATGTTTCGGGCATCGTCTATCATGCGAATTATCTGCGCTACATGGAGCGCGGACGGTCGGAGTTTTTGCGGCTTGCCGGTATCCATCACATGGTGATGCTGGCCAATGACGAGCCGATCGCGTGGACGATCCGGCGGATGGAAATCGACTATGCAAAGGCGGCGCGGCTGGATGAAAATCTGGAAGTGCACACACGCTATCGCACGATGAGCGGGGCGCGGCTGGCCGGAGAGCAATGGGTCAAGCGCGGTGGCGTGGACCTGGTGACGGCGAAAGTGGAAGCCGCAATCATCACCATGACCGGCAAGCCGCGGCGGATTCCTGAGGATGTACGCGAAAATCTGGGGCCGTTTTTGGATTGATACCTGTGGCCCTCCCCCATCCCCTGCGAGCCACAAGAGCTGCGCAGGGATTTCTCCCGCAAGCGGAGGAAGACACCAGAGTTTCTGTCTCCCTCTGTTTACGCTACCGCATGCACACAACTTTTCGCTTAGTTCCGCACTCTTAAAAACTCTGTCACCCCGTGCGCAGCGCAGCATGAAGAATGCTGCGCCGCAGACACGGGGCCCATACGAGGTGCGGTTAAGGCGCTTGTGGGGCCAAGCACTGATTCTTGGCGGTGAGGCTGCACCCGGGTGGGTCCCGCGTCAGCGCAGCAGCACAAGAGTGCTGCGGC
>JANOFD010000198.1:0-6366 GCA_031413455.1 Rhodobiaceae bacterium | reverse complement strand
GCATGACGGCCATGCCGGAAGCCAAACTCGCGCGCGAGGCGGAGCTGCCCTATGCGATCGTGGCCATGGTCACCGACTACGATTGCTGGCATCCCGATCACGATCACGTCACGGTCGAGCAGGTGATCAAGATTTTGAACGGCAATGCGGAGCGGGCGCGGGCGCTGTTGAAGGCGGTGGCGCCAAAGCTGGGGCCCAAGCGCACGCCCTCGCCGTTGAACATCGAACACACGCTCGATACGGCATTGATCACGGCGCCGGAGAAGCGCGATCCGGTTTTATTTGCGAAACTCGACGCGGTCGCGGGCCGCGTATTGAAGAAAGTCTGACAACCCATGGATTTCAAATCAATTATTCGCACCGTCCCCGACTACCCCAAGCCGGGGATCATGTTTCGCGATGTAACGACATTGTTCGGCAATGCGCGGGCGTTTCGAACCACTGTCGATCTTCTGGTGCAGCCATATGCGGGGACCCGAATCGACAAGGTTGTCGGTATCGAAGCGCGTGGGTTCATTTTGGCGGGAGCGGTTGCGCATCAATTGTCGGTCGGTTTTGTGCCGGTGCGCAAAAAGGGGAAACTGCCCTGGCGCACCATCAGCCAGACCTATGAGCTTGAATACGGGACAGACACGATTGAGATTCACGAGGATTCCATCGGCAACGGCGAAACCGTGCTGCTGGTCGATGATCTGATCGCAACAGGTGGAACGGCTGAGGCCGCGATCAAGCTAATCGAGAAAGCCGGTGGCAAGGTCGTGGGCTGCAGTTTCATTATTGATCTGCCTGAACTGAAGGGCAGGCGGCGGCTTGAGAAAATGGGCATGAAGGTGCTCTCGCTTGTCGAGTTCGAGGGGCATTAGTTTGCCATGAAGATCCACGGCCGGGCGTATCGAACGATTTGGGTTGGTGGCGACGGATGGTCGGTTGACGTCATTGATCAAACGAAGTTGCCGTTTGCCTTCGTCACCAAACGCATTGCCAGTGTCGAAGAGGCGGCGGACGCGATCACGACGATGGTGGTGCGCGGTGCGCCGCTGATCGGGGCGACGGCGGCTTACGGCGTGTGCATGGCTTTGCGGGCTGATGCTTCGGATGAGGCGCTGGAGCGCGCGTACGAATTGTTGCTGAAGACTCGCCCGACAGCGATCAATCTCAAATGGGCACTTGATGAGATGATGGCGGCGGTGCGTAATCAACCGAAAGCCGCGCGGGTGCAATTGGCTTATGCGCGGGCGGCGAAATTGTGCGACGACGATGTGGCGACGAACGAGGCGATCGGACGTCACGGCTTGAAGCTGATCGAGGCGATTGCGGCGCGCAATGGGCGCGTCAACGTGCTGACACATTGCAACGCGGGGTGGCTTGCCTGTGTTGATTGGGGGACAGCGTTGGCGCCGATCTATATGGCGCACGACAAGGGTGTTCCCATTCACGTTTGGGTCGATGAGACGCGGCCGCGCAACCAGGGTGGATCGCTGACGGCGTATGAACTTGGTGCGCATGGCGTGAAACATGCGATCCTGACTGACAATGCCGGCGGGCACTACATGCAGCAGGGCGAGGTTGACATGTGCATCGTTGGCACTGACCGCACGACGGCAACTGGCGATGTTGCCAACAAGATCGGGACTTATCTGAAAGCGCTGGCGGCGCGCGACAACAATGTTCCGTTTTATGTGGCATTGCCATCGTCGACGATCGATTGGACGATATCAGACGGCGTGAAGCAGATCGAGATTGAAGAGCGCAGTGGACGCGAGATCACGCATGTGACCGGACGCAGCGCCACTGGAGAAGTGCTGACGCTCGAGCTGACAGCGCCGGGGAGCCCGGCGCGCAATCCGGGCTTCGACGTGACGCCGGCGCGATTGGTCACCGGTCTGATCACCGAGCGAGGCGTAGCACAGGCTTCGCGCGAGGGTCTTGCGGCGCTGTTTCCCGAGCGTGCGACGTGAAGCGCACTGCCGTCCGCCGCCGTGTGGCGCGGGTTCTGCAGAAGCGCGCGTCAACTTCGGGCGCGACACCAAACTTACGCGCCGAGATCGTGGGGACGGCGCTGCGTTTGTCGTCGAGCGGATTGTCGCCAGGGCGAAGCGGCAATGTTTCCATGCGCATCGACAATGGGATGCTGATCACGCCAACCGGAATTGGGGCGGGCGAATTGAGGCCGGCCGACATTGTCGAGGTGCGGCTGGATGGGCGGGTGGCAGCAGGCCAACGCGTGGCGTCCAGCGAATGGCGTGTGCATCTGGGTATCTACAAAGCGCGGGCAGATGTGGGTGCGGTTGTGCATACGCATTCGTTGAACGCGACGGCGCTTTCGTGTTTGCATCGCAGTATTCCGGCGTTTCATTATATGATTGCCGAGTTTGGCGGCGACAGGGTTTCGTGCGCTGCGTACGCGACCTATGGCAGCGATGAGTTGGCGCGCTTTGCCGTCAAGGCGCTGGGGCTTCGGGAGGCGTGTTTGCTTGCCAATCATGGTGCGATAGCGGTGGGGGAGAGTTTGCGGCAAGCCTTTGAACGCGCGGGAACGCTTGAGGCGCTGGCGGCGCAATATGCGCGCGCGCTGCAGATCGGGCGTCCCCGTTTATTGTCGTCGCGCGAGATGGCGCGGGTCATCGAGAAGTTCAAGACATACGGAAAGCAGACTGAGGTCAAGGCAAAGTCATGAGCGTGGTGTTGATCACAGGGGCGGCAAAGCGGCTGGGGCGGGCGATTGCCCTCAAGCTTGCGGCTGAAGGTTTTGATATCGCGATCCACTACCGGTCGAGCCAAGTTGAGGCGGAGGCGCTGGCGCTTGAGGTCAGGTCACTTGGCCGGCGCGCTGCGTTGGTTGCGGGCGAGTTGTCGCTCGAGGCCGAGGTGATGACGATTGTGCCGCGCGCGGCGGCGGCGCTCGGTGGACTCACGGCGCTGGTGAACTGCGCCTCAGTGTTCGAAGATGATCGTATCGGGACGATGACGCGGGCAAGTTGGGACAAGCATTTGGAAACCAATCTGCGCGCACCTTTGGTGTTGTCGCAATGCTTTGCCGCCCAGGTGCCCAACGGTGGCGAGGGGGCAATCGTCAATATCGTCGATCAGGCCGTGCTCAACCTTACACCGCACTTTATCTCTTATACCGTGTCAAAGGCCGCGTTGTGGACGTTGACGCAGACACTGGCGCAAGCCCTGGCGCCACGTATTCGCGTTAACGCTGTGGCGCCGGGGCCGTCGCTGAAAGCTGCCAGACAGGCGCAGGCAAATTTTGACGCCCAGGTTCAGGCGACTTTGCTCAAACGGCCATCCAATCCCGCAGACATTGCCGGGGCGGTGTACTATCTTCTGACGGCACCCGCCGTGACCGGTCAATTGATCGCGGTTGACAGCGGGCAGCATCTGGCGTGGCGGCAAGACACTGTGTTCGAGTAGCGGGAAAAATATGACTGAGCGCAAGATTGTTCACTCGCTACGGATTGCCGATGCGCGAAAACGCATCCGGCATGTCTTTGTACGCGATCTGGAACTCGAAGCGAATATCGGCGTCTACCGGCGCGAGAAAGGCCGGCTGCAGCCGGTCCGGATCAACATTGACCTGACGGTAGAAGAGACCGAGGGAGAGGTTGGCGACAGGCTTGAAAATGTTGTCGATTATGGTGCAGTGGTTGAGGCGGTGAAGGCTATCCTGGCGTCTGGGCACCTTAACCTCGTCGAGACCCTGGCCGAACACATTGCAACCCATTGCCTGACCGACAGCCGGGTGAGGGTAGCGCGGGTGCGGATCGAAAAGCTGCAAGTGGTGCCCGAAGCGGCGTCGGTGGGCGTCGAGATCGAGCGCGAGGCCGGCGTTAAATAGGCGCGGCACGGAATCCTAGTACCCACTATCAATAGTCGGTGACACGGAGAATGCAAAAAGATTTTCACGCGAAAGCGCGAAGACGCGAAAAGCAAAACGAGGCCTTTTCCGCTCGACTGCGCTTGTAAAAACACCTCTTACTTTTCGCGTTTTCGCGTTTTCGCGCTTTCGCGTGCGTATTTTAGTTGCGTTCCGTGTTACCCATTTATGATTCCGGGTACTAGAGCGCGGCGCAATCTTCAAGCAGAGCGCCATTGCGTTGCGTAGACACGCAACGACTGGGTGGCCGGGTCAAGACCTCGGCCATGACGATTTTTTTGATTTTGGCTCATCAGGGAATTGAATGGGAGTGAGGGGATGGCAAAGCACCGGATATTCTCAGTGAGTGTTGCCAGTGTCTATCCGTACTACCTCGCCAAGGCAGAGAAGAAGGGGCGCACGAAGGTGGAGGTTGACGAGATCATTCTCTGGCTGACGGGGTATACGCAAAAAACGCTCAGTTCCCATTTGGTGAAGAAGACCAATTTTGAGGATTTCTTCGCGAAGGCGCCGAAGCCCAATCCCGCGCGAATGCAGATCACCGGGGTGATCTGTGGCGTGCGCGTGGAAGATATCGAAGAGCCAACGATGCGCGAAATTCGCTTTCTGGACAAGTTGGTCGACGAGCTTGCGAAGGGGAAAGCGATGGACAAGATCCTGCGGAAGTAGTGCAGCATCCACCGCAACGATCGAGCGCTCCGGATCATGAGACATGGATTCAAGCTTTAGGGGACAGATACGAGTTGCCCTGAAGCGGCCGCCACTCGTTGCTCCTTGCCAGGGCGGCGACGGGCAAGGAAGACCCGGCTGGTCGACGGTTCATGTTGTGGTATTCGTATCTGACCGCGTTTCTTACTGAAGCGCGGTCATTGCCACGTTGGATGACGTGTAAGGGCTGATCTTTGATGAAATAGCGCCCGAGCCGGGCCATGGGGAGGGTCCTTCGCGAAAAGCCAAGGATTAGTCTAGACGAAGGCGAAAAAGAAATCTACACTGACCCCAATTCTTCTCAGCATGGCTCGACCTGTTTCGAAAAGAAACTTACTCCGACCCCAATTCTTTCTTCAGAGGCCCCCGTTATTCTGAGCAACAAGTTCAAGCGGAAACACCAAATGCACTCCGCCAAACAGAAGCCAATACCCAGTTCTGCGTCTCAGGAAGCTTGATTTCCCAGTCTTCCCAGCCATTTCGTGAGGTCTTGGTCACCGCGCCTGACGCGGCGGAAAAAGACCGATGCTCACCCTTTATGCCTTCGATCTCGATGCCGCCACCGGCCACGACACCGCGGAATTCCTTTGACGCGTAAACAAAGCGACATTGAGTTCCTTCTGGCGGTAGTCGCGCAGCCCCTGGGCGCGAGCCAACTGAGGCCCTCTGCGATGCGCCAATCGCGGTCACGTCGGTCCGATCGGAACTTGCTCGTTTTGCTTCCTCCTCTCGGGTTTCCCGCCATTGAGCCTTGAATATCACGGCTTGCTGCCCCTTTGGATGGCAATCCTTGTGAACTGGTGCAGCATTTTCGACGCTTGTTGCGCCGCCAGTCTGGTGCTCTTCAACATGATGAATTTCTAGATCTTGCCATCTTATCGTTTGGCCGCAGACCGCGCACTTTTTCTCATCACGGTAGTAAACAATTTCGCGTTCGAGCTCCCCGAAAATTCTCGTTGGATCAAGCAGAACCGGTTGGAGTTTGCTGCGCATTTTCTCTACGAAGAAGGCATGCCTTCGCTGGATGGTTCTGGCACTAGCTGAAGCGGTTTGCGTCCACGCCCCAAATTGGGTCCAGTACTCGCCCTCTTGCTGCTTCTTGGCACTCGCCATGTTTGCTTTGAAATCATCGTTAGCATCGACGAAATTCTCTTGCCAACTTTTTGTATATTCGTCCAACAAGCCGTCGATCAATAAAACAACGTGAATGGCCTCATAAGCCTTCAGCCTGGGTGACGTTTGACCAGCGAACAATCGAACAGCAAGGTCCAATACCTTTTTCAAACGCTCCACGTTTGAGGAATTCTCACTGAAATCCAAGTGTCGGTAGTAGTAGTCATCGATGTCTTGCGTTCCAATATCGATCCAGTTCCCATGCGCAGCGCGCTCAAAGAATAGCATGCAGATTTGCGCACAGAGTTGCCGCACTTCCCCTCGATCACGGGAGTTTACTTTGACGTAGCTCTTGAAGAATTCGTGGCCTGGGTAACGTGCAATCTCCTTTTTGCCACCAAGCTTCAAAACCAATTCGGTGAAACCTCCCGGCCAAGCGTCGCGCTTCTCCTGAGCATTCAGCGGCAGCCCTGCCTGCAGCCGAATAAAGAGATCTCGCGCCTCGTCTTCGACATCAGTCTTGATCTTGACAATAAAGATTTCAGTGTCGTGAAACTGCTTCCTCAACTCAAACGGCAATGAGAGAAAATCGCAACTCGCCCACGGACAAGGTGCTTCTTTTATGAAACTTGGAAACCGCGCAGTCTTGTCGTCTTTGATCGGGT
>JANOFD010000197.1:0-7275 GCA_031413455.1 Rhodobiaceae bacterium | reverse complement strand
GCATGCCGTGGGGAAGTTTTGGGGTGGGGGCGTCGTCAACAGCTATGGGCGTTGGGGTACACGGGTTTTGCGACGAGCGATTTCATACGCTGCGTGATGCATTTATTGCCAATTTCGATGACGGGTTGGAGATCGGCGCCTCGCTGGGCGTGACCTGGCGGGGCAAGATGGTCGTCGATTTGTGGGGTGGCTGGGCCAACCCGAAACGGACACGGCGATGGAAGAAAAACACCCTCGTACCCGTCTACTCTGTCACCAAAATCATGCTGCTGCTCTGTGTGCTGCGGCTGGTTGACCAGAGATACCTGCATCTCGATGAACCCGTGTGCCGCTACTGGAAGGAGTTCGGACAAGGCGGCAAAGATAAGGTCACCGTGCGGGATTTCATCACGCACCAGGGCGGCGTGCCTGGATTTGTCCCACCAGTAGCCGTGAAGGACTTGCCGGACTGGAAGAAGATGACAACCCAGATCGCGGCACAACCGCACCGTTTCGGCGGCGATAAAGTGCTCTGCTATCATCCCGTCACTTACGGATTTGTCCTGGGCGAATTGATACGTCGCATCGATGGCCGCATGCCATCGAAGTACTTTCGTGAGGTATTTGCAGAGCCCCTGGGCGCGGACTTTCACATGGGTCTGTCTTCCTTGCTGCAGCTGTTTCGCGTGGCAGAGCCACAGGTTCCGATCGGCCCTCCGCCATTTACTGGAATTGCGGAGGAAATCTGGAATAGCAGCCCGCTGTTTAGACCTGAAGCGGAGCAGGACACCCGGACATGGAGGTTTGCGTCGGCAACGCTGCCATCCGTGCTTGGTTTCGGCAACGGCCGTTCCATCGCGCGCCTCTGCGCCATCTTCGCGATGCAAGGACGGCTTGGTTGGCGACGCTATCTCTCCAAACGGATGGTGGCCGAGGCGGCTCAGGAACAGATTTATGGCGAGGATCTCTATATCGGCATGATCCGGTGGGGTCTTGGCTTTGGTCTGGACAGCAAGGATTTTCCCGCACCCTCGCCGACGAGTTTCCATTGGGGCGGCGCCGGTGGTTCGTGGGGCGTAATGGATCCCAAGTCGCAGGTGAGCCTAGGCTACGCACCCAACAATTTCCTCCCCGGCGCAGGCGCGGCCATGGACCCGAGGCTGGCGCGCTTCAACGCGGCGCTGACGAAGCTGATGCCGACGCTGTTGCGGTAGTTGAGAAAACCAACGCGTCCCACTCACCTCGTCATCCCGCACGCGGTGCAGCACACTTCGTGCTGCTCCGCAGATGCGGGACCCATACGTGGTGCTGAGCTTTCAAACCACGCTTAACCTCACATCTCGTCGAAGCTGAACCCCGTGTGGGTCCCGGATCGGCGAAGCGGCACAAGAGCGCCGCATCGCGTCCGGGATGACCGGGAGTGGCTGTTGCGATCAAAGCGCGGGCAGCACCTTTGCGCTCACTTCGACGAAGCGCTGCAGGCGCGCGTCGAGTTTGAGCTGCTCGTTGGCGCCTTCCGGAACCACCCAGTTGTTTGGCGTGTAACCGAGGCTGATTCCGGCTCGCGGGTCCATCAATCCCCAGGAGCCGCCGAACCCGCCCCAATGCATGGAAGTGGGTGTTGGTGCCGGGAACTCCTTGCTGTCGAGCCCAAATCCTATGCCCCAGCGAATTCTCCCGAGATAGGGGTCGGGCCCATAGGCTTGTTCCGTACCGGCGCGAGCTATGATTTCCGGCGACAGGATACGCTTTCCATCCCAGACGCCGTTGTTGCCGACGATGCCGCAGGCCAGCGCAATCGAGCGGCCATTGCCGAAGCCGGTGCCGCCGGGATTTTCGGCGCAGGCCCGTGACCACGAAAATGCGTCGGACTGGTCGACGGCGTTCAAAAGTTTGCCTGCCATGCCTTCCATGTCAAGCCCACCCGGCGGCATCGCCGGTCGCGCCATTCGGTCCAGCTGATCGTACGACGACAAGCCCAAAAGGAAATCGGCACCAACCTTGGCCAGCACCTCTTCATTCAGGAACTGGCGCGGCCCGCGTCCATCGGTGCGGCGGACAAGTTCGCCGACGAGAAAGCCATAGGTAATGGCGTGGTAGCAGATTTGCCGTTCACCACCGAACCAATGCGGCTCGGCAGCAATGCGTGCGGCCGCTTGCGCCCAGTCGCAGAATGCAGCGCTGGTCATTTGTGGATCGAGCCCCGGCACCCCTGCCTGATGGGTGAGTGCGTCGCGCACGGTGACCGCCTCTTTGCCGCCTTGAGCGAATTCGGGCCAATAATGCGCCACGCGCTGATCGAGATCGAGCAAGCCGCGATCAAGCGCAATCAGCACACCGATGTTCAGGATGATCTTGGTCGTTGATGCGACGGGCACGATGGTGTCCTCGCGCCAAGGTGTGGTGCGCTCGGCATCGGCAAAGCCCGCCCACACATCGACGACAAGTTTGCCGCGATGGGTAACGGCCAGCGACGAGCCGATCTCAAGCCCCGCGTCGAAATTCGCGGCGAACGCGTCTTTGAAGGGAAAAAAACGCTCGTCGCAAAAGCCGTGGATTGTAGTTGGCATGCCTTGGTTTCCTCAATCCCTGTCATCCCGCGCGCTGCAGCACACTTCGTGCTGTTGCGCTGATGCGGGGCCCATACGTGGTGCTGAGCTTCAAGCTCTCACGCCACGTTTGTTTTTACAACTCGTCCAAAGCGGAACCCCGTGTGGGTCCCGTGTCGGCGAAGCGGCACGAAGGGTGCCGCATCGCGCACGGGATGACCGGGATTTTAGTTATCACAATCCCGGCACCACCTTCGCGAGAGCATCTGAAAAGCGTTGAAGGCGCGGGTCGAGCGACTCCAGGTCCACGATCCAGTTGTTGGGTGCATACCCCAGACTGAGGCGCGACTTCGGGTCCATCATCGCCCAGGAGCCGCCATAGCCGCCCCAGTGGAAAGCCGTAGGTGTCGGTGCCGGAAACAGGTTGCTGTGCAAGCCGAACCCCAACCCCATCCTCAACCAGCCGAAAGCGGGTTCCTCCGCAAAAACCTGTTCCGTCGCGGCCTCTTCGACAATTTTACCGGAGAGAAAGCGCTTTCCGTTCAATTCGCCGCACATGGCCATGATGGCACAGACCTGGGCAATCGAACGGCCGTTTCCGCATCCGCCGCCGCCCGGCTTTTCAGCCGAAAGGCTTTCCCAACTCATAGCGTCACCGGGACCCACAGATGTGAATGCACGAACAACCAATTTGCTTTCAGGAACTTTTGGGGGATTAGCTGGCTGCCTTAATTCCGCCAACCGGCCAACATCGGCCTTTGATGTCAGAACGATCTGAAAATCCGCTCCGATCTTCCCGGCGATCTCTTCGCGAAAGAATTGCCCCGGCCTGCGTCCATCGACACGTCGAATGATTTCTCCTAGCAGGAACCCATACGTGCTGTAGTGATAGCAGAGAACTTTGCGGCCCTCGAACCAGTGCGGTTCTGCCGCAAGACGCGCCGTGATGCCGGCCCAGTCGTGCAATGCTTCGAACGCCACGGGCGGATCAAAGCCTGGCACGCCGCCTTGATGGGTCAGCGCATCGCGAACGGTGACCTTGCCTTTGCCGCCCTGCGCAAACTCGGGCCAATAACGCGCGATCGCTTCGTCGAGTTCGACGAGACCGCGATCGACGAGCATCAAGAGCGAGACGATCGTCATGATTTTCGTTGTCGACGTCACCCGGACGATGGTGTCATTCTGCCAGGGCTGAGTTTTGCCAACGTCGCGCCAACCAGCCCAAAGATCGACGACCAATTTCCCCTGATGGGTGACCCCCAGCGACGAGCCGAGTTCCAGCCCCGCATCGAAGTTCGCGCGAAAGGCGTCTTTCAGTGGCAAAAAATGTTCGTTGCAGAAGCCGTGGATTTCAGTCGGCATTTCTATTTACTCCATGTCGCCAGGACCTTACGTAAAGTTCGGCGCCCGGCGTTGCATTTGGGACAAGACGGCTTCGATCTGGTTGGGCTTGCCGCTGAGTGCATCTTGTTCGCGCGATTCGGCGAGAAGGCCTTCGGCGTCGGGCATCACCGGCAGGGCGTTTATTAGGCGCTTGGCGGCGCGGATGGCGTCGGGATTTTTCTGGGCGATTTCTCGCGCGCTCTCCAGCGCTTCGGCGTGTGGATTGGTGGTGAGCCGCGTTGCCAGGCCCATCTTGAAGGCCTCCTCGCCGGTGAAGATGCGGCCGGTGTAGGTGAGGTCGCGCAGGATGTCGTCACGGACCAGGTTGCGCAGCAGCAACGTGCCTGCCATGTCGG
This sequence comes from Rhodobiaceae bacterium, assembly GCA_031413455.1. Taxonomy (GTDB): domain Bacteria; phylum Pseudomonadota; class Alphaproteobacteria; order Micropepsales; family Micropepsaceae; genus SZUA-430. The sequence continues at coordinate 3,008 of JANOFD010000197.1, read as the reverse complement.
GCACAAGGCCCCATTTGATTTCCATGACCGAGAGTTTCGTGTCGGGCGCGACGTAGCGCATGTCGGCGCCGAGAGTGAGCTGAAAGCCACCGCCGAAAGCCACACCGTGCACTGCGGCGATCACGGGAACTGGAACTTCGCGCCAGACCCAGGCGGCATATTGCGGGCGGTTGGCGATACCGTGGGTGCGCGGAAGCAGGCGGCCCTCCGGCCTGGTCTCACGGCCGGCATCGGCGGCGCGCTGAAAATTGCTGGTGTCGAGGCCGGCGCAAAAGGCTTTGCCCTCGCCTGACAGGACGACCGCGCGCAGGCCGCGTTCCTCTTTGAGGCGCTGACCTACTGCGATGATGGCCTCGAACATGGCGTCGTCGAGCGCGTTCATTTTGTCGGCGCGCACGAAACGCACGTCGGCGACGCCCTGGTCGATGGAGACGGTTACGCGGTCGTTCATTTGGTGTGGTCCTTTGCTCCAATTTCTTTGGCTGGAGCATCTCGAAAAATCAGTCCGCTGGCAAGTGGACGGTGCTTTCTCATCGAAATTGGTTGTATATTCAGGCGACGGTTCCTTGAGGCATTATTTTGGGAGAGGGCAACTATGAGGGCGATTGACTATCTAAAGGCAGTAGTGTTTGGCATACTTATTTTGGTGGTAAACGTTGCCATCAGTTTTTGTGTCGTCGCGGTGTACGCTTACGCAGTTGAGCCCGGGCACGATCAAGCGTTCTATGAACAGGCAGCTCAGTGGATCGCGCCCTGGTCGAGTATCGCATTTGGTTGGATGTTGTTTCTCGGGGTTTGTTATAGTGCTGCCATACGCAATGCAGAGCGAAACGCGCTGGCCTTTGCGCTGAGCGTGTTTGCGGTTTATGCGTCTATTGATATTGGTTTGTTGTTGGCTATGGGTCAGTTGACGGGCCACGTTCAGATTGTGGCCCTGTCGTTGGCTAGTAAGGCGGCAGGCGCTATTGGCGGCGTGTGGATAGCGGGACGGTAATTCTAAGGAATGGAAAAGCTATGATCAAAGTTCATCATCTCAACAGTTCGCGTTCGCATCGGGTGCTATGGCTTTTGGAGGAGCTTGAGATTCCCTATGAGATTGTGTCGTACAAACGTGACGCCACGACGCGACTGGCGCCGCCGGAACTGAAAGACATTCACCCGCTGGGCAAGTCGCCCGTAATCACGGATGGAGACCTTGTGGTGGCGGAGTCCGGGGCGATCATTGAATATCTGTGCAAAGTTCACGGCAAGGGCAGGCTTTGGCCTTCGGACAAGTCACCGCAATGGGTTGAGCACGCTCACTGGATGCATTTCTCCGAAGGCTCGGCGATGCTTCCGTTTATGCTGTCACTCTATGTACGAATGCTGGGTGAGGGGGGCGCGCCATTGCAGCCGCGGATCGAAAGCGAGATCACCAATCATTTGTCGTTTATGGAAGGCGCGCTGGCCGGGCGTCCGTTCTTTTCGGGCGACCAATTATCGGCAGCGGACATTCATTTGTCGTTTGTCCTTGAGGGGGCAAATGTTTCAGGGCGGCTGGCGGATTATCCGCAGCTGAAAGACTTCATCACGCGCATGCATGAACGGCCCGCGTATAAGCGCGCCATTGCGAAGGGTGGTCCGATTGAATTGACGCGGCGGTAGTTGATTAGTGCCGCTTTGCCCTGATCAGTGTTTCGCGGAAGGCGCGGCGGATGGCGGTGCTGAGGGTGCCTGCGACGTTTCCGGGTGATTGCAGGCGCCGCATGGAACCAATGGGCATGGCGCCGCCGGACGTGTGCGCGGCTGCGATGGTGCTGCACTTGCCGCTAAAGCCCGCGCCTTCGCAAACTTCCCAGCTCTGCGCCCCGTCAACCACAAGGCTTGCGGCGGTTGTGCCCCAACCGCTCGCGGCCATGTCCGGTGTATCCTTGGCAACTACGCGTGCCGTGCCGTTGTAGCCCGGGCCGGTGTACAAGGTGATGACCGAGGGTGAGGCGTGGGGCGCGCGGGCAATGTATTCGCCAGCTTTGGGTTCGAAGGAATTGAAGATGGTTTCAAAACTGACGCTTGCCGTTTCGTAGTGTTCCACCTGGGCCAGGCATGACACCAATTGGAAACTTCCCGGGATGGCATGAAGTTCTGTTTTGCCTTTCAGGTTGAACACCACACCCTCTACTGTGTCGGCGGAACTCACGATTACATAGTGGATTTTGCGGCCGTTCTTTTCGCGGGCGCCCGACGAGTTGAGCACGACGTCCTTGGAGCCGGACGACTGCAGCGCCAGCTTCCAGAATTCCGGCGTCAACTGTTGATCGATCGCGGCGTTGATATCGGCCTGCGAATATGATTTCGAGTCCGGTGTTTCAAAGACCAGGACAAGGCACATGCCGGTCAGGCTCTTTTCGGTGACGTCGGGCGCTGAGGTGACCAGGGCGACTTGCTCAAGTTCCTTTGGCCGCTCACTTTTCCAGCCATCAGGAATTGTCACCGTGAAACGGGCTTTGGGATCGCGATAGTCTGTTGCGCTGGCCTGGGACGTGGCTGCGGCGGCTGCCAGCAGAACTGTGAGAGCGAAAGCGTTGCGAAGCATTGACCAATCCTCAAGGTGTGACGCCATTTTATAGCATGGGCATATTTGACCGGAATATCGATTCCAGACGCGCCGGAGGTTAATTATTGGTTCTGTGGCAGGCGTGCATCCTGGGTTTGGGCCGGGGCATGGTAGAGAGGCAGGACATGCAGAATTTTATCGTCCGTTCGGGCCGCGCCGATCTCGCCGTTTCGATGGCGGGGGAGGGGGGCGCACTTGTGTTTCTGCACGCAGGTGTGGCCGATCGGCGGATGTGGTGGGGGCAGTTGTCAGCATTCGCGGATTCGCACACGGTGATCGCCTATGACCGTCGCGGATTTGGCGAGACGGTGTGTACAGCGGAGAGTTACCGCAATGTACGCGATCTTGACCTGGTGCTGGAGGCGGTTGGGGTGGAGCACGCCGTTCTGGTTGGGTGTTCGCAAGGCGGGCGCAT
>JANOFD010000196.1:0-3605 GCA_031413455.1 Rhodobiaceae bacterium | reverse complement strand
TGGTCGTCGTCCGCGATGCCAGTCTTTGCACGTAGGTTTTTACCAGCTCCAGCGTGCGTTCTTCCGTCAACGCCACAAGAGGGGCTGCCTCAAACACGCCCTTCAGATTGGGCCGCAATTGCACGAGCAGCGTTACTTGGGCGGGCGTCGCCTTGCTCAGTATCACCAGCCGCCCGGCGTTGAGGGCGGGCAAGACTTGATCGAGAATGCTCGCCGTTTGTCCCGAATGTGTTCCGCTGATGGCGATCTGCAAAATATCCGGCACGTACCAGACGATACGTTTGTCGACCGCAGCCTCGACCATCAGCCGCCGCACGCGCTCTTCAAGCTGGCCGATGTAAGTCTGCCCTGCCTGCAACTCGGGACCACCCGCCTCAAAAATCGTCCAGCCTTTTTTGATCAGCCGGTTGCCAAGGATCTGCAGAAAGGCCGACTTGCCGGTTTTGGGCTCGCCGCGCACGATGATCGAGCGCGCCGGTTTTTGGGCGAGTGCATTTTCGGCCGCCGTCAGCAGCGCCGCCCACTCGTCCGGTTCAATCAAGGGATCATGCGTGCCGGCCTTGGTCCACAAGCGCCCAACGCTCTCGAGAAAACTCGTATCAACTTTCGCCGCCCGTGCCCGGCCCAGATCGGCGATCAAAGCCGTGGCAAACGCATGGTTGAGGCTTTTGAGAAAACCCTCGATCACCGCAGGCTCGGACGCGTGATGCGCCGAGGTCCAGTTCCCGAACTCGGGCCGCTCCCCCGATTGCTCCAGCCGAGTGAAATAGTTGCGAAACATGGCCGGGATGACAATGTTGTCCTTCCACCACGTCTCGGCCGGAACCACCGGCGCGCCGGCGGACACCCGCAGGTCCAGACCTGAAATGTAAAGCAGCGCAAAGTGCATCGCCCATGGACGCATGCGGCCGAAATGACTAACCACCTGAAACGACGCTTCATCGCCGTCGCTGCGCTGGCGCAGCGCCGCGAGGGCCGCACACGCCATCGTCCAATTGGCGCCCAGCGCGTACTGTGTCACCGTATCAAGGGAAACGTCCTCCCCGCACAGCAACGCCACCGCGCCGGTAAACTCCACCCGGTCGGCAATCTCATCGGGATGCGCCGAGTTGTCGCCAAACGCCTCCAGCGGCTGGCTCAGCCGGTAAAGCTTGGCGCTCAACGGCTCTTCAGCCACCGGCACAGGCGCCGTCACCACCGGCGCCGCAGGCTTCCACGCCCCACGCGCCGCAATCCCCAGCGCCACAAGCACACCGGCCCCAAACCCGATCAGCAGAGTCAGAAAATCGCTCATGACCACTTATGCCGCGACCAGCGCCCGCCTTGCAACTTTTGGCAAGCACAGCATTCATTTGGCTTAACAGACCATTTACCCTTGACTGTTAGCTTCCCCTGGGCTCTGTGCAGCGTTCCAATAGGTAAATGTTCCGTTCCAATGCTAAGATTTCTTGCCATTGCGGGCTTTGTTTTGGTGCTGCTGTCTCAGCTCGCGCCGGCTAATGCTGCTTGCGCGAGTGACAACGATGTTGCAGCGGGAGCCGGGCAGTGCACATCGATTGCTATTCAGGAAGCGCGCAATATTTCCGATGAGCACCACGCGGACCAGGGTAGTAATGGGGATCTGCATCAGGAATCGGTTCGTGAACTTGATGATCATGACCTTCTCAATCACGACGCGTTCGATCACACGCACCCGCTTGGCGAAGAACCCCTTCATCAGTTGATGTTTCACTTCAGCCTTGATTTTGCTGCGCACGCGGACCAGCAAACAGTCTGCGCTCTTCAGTGGACTGAGTGGGGCATGCTCTACACGGTTCAAATGCCCTCCGGAATCCGCCTTATCCCGCCTGTTCCGCCACCGCTAGCCTGACCTCGCATGCATGCGGGCGTTTGCGCATGGGGTCGATGGATCAGTCATTAGCGGTAGATCAAATTATGTTTCGTTGGATATTTGCGGTGCTCGTGAGCGCCGCTGTGTGGAGTCTGCCTTACGCGCGCTCGGAAGAAACGGGCGCAGGCGCACCAACGCGGATAACGCTGGAAGAAGCCATTGCCCGCGCGCTGAGCGCGTCCGCTTCGGTCGGATCGCGCCAGGAAATAATTGCAGGAGCTGAGGCAGGCGTGCGCCAAAGCGGCGTGCGTCCCAATCCTGAAATCAAGGCCGAACTCGAAAACGTTGCCGGATCCGGTCCGTATAAAGGTCTCAATGACAGCGAACTGATCTTGGGTCTGTCCCAGCGCATCGAACGCTCCGGCAAGCGGGAGGGACGCGTGGCGGTCGCAGAAATGGACCGCGACATCGCAACTATCGAGCACGACCGCGCGCGCCTGGACACGGCGCTTGCGGCTCGCCGCGCCTATGTCGACGTAAGCGCCGCATCGGTGCTTTTGGATATCGCGCAGGTTCGTCTGGAATCGGCGAAGCAAATTGAGACCATGGCCGTTCGAAGGGTGAGCGCGGCGCGCGACCCCATCACGGTGAGACTGCGAGCCGAGATTCAAACGGCGCAGGCGCGCAATGAGTACGAGAGCGCGGGCCTCGCGCTCCAAACCGCGAAGAAGCGCCTTGGTGCTCTTTGGGGAGACCCCGGCACGGCATTTAGTGTCGACACATCCGCGCTGCGATCCTTGCCTGACGGTGCGCAACCCCCGTCGGGCGCGTCGCCCGACGTGCGGGTCAGTGAAGCCGCCGCACGTCGCGCTGCATCAAAGTTCGAACTCGAGAATGCAAACGCCAGTTCCGATTTCTCGGTCGGCTTGGGCGTGCGCCGCTTCGAAAGCGGTGGCGATCTCGCCGGCGTCGTCTCCATTTCCGTGCCGCTGGCGCTTTTCGATACGAACCAAGGCAACATCGAACGCGCTGATGCCGAACGGCGCGCGGCCGACCTCGAAGTGCTGCACGCCAGGCGTGAACTGGAACGTGAGACGCTGACGCTCGAAGGTGAAATCGCCAGAACGCGAGCTGAGGCCACGGTTATCCGTAACGAATTACTGCCGCGAGCCGAAGCCGCACTCAAAGCTGCACGCCACGGATATGACGCCGGTGCGTTCAGCTATCTTGAATTGTCGGAATCTCAACGCACTCTCAACGAACTGCGCGCCCGCGAAGTCGAAGTGTTGCGCCAACTCCATCACGCGCTTGCAGGCCTCGACCGTCTGTCCGGTCGCCTCACTGTCGCGTCTTCAGATCAAGGACAACAACAATGAAAATAGGTTGGTGGGTTAGTCGCGGCATTGCAGGTGCCGCGCTTCTTTCTTTGACGTCCATGCTTGTCGCCTGTGGCGAGCAACCGAAATCCGCAGCCGGCGAACACGGTGCCGCCGAACAAGAGCTGGAGAAGGGTCCGCACAACGGCCGTCTGTTGCGCTCGGGTGATTTCTCGCTCGAGATGACGATTTTCGAAACCGGCGTCCCGCCGGAATTTCATGCCTACGCCTATGAAAACGACAAGCCGGTCGCGCCTTCGAAAGTCGCGCTCACCGTCACGCTCAAGCGGCTTGGCGGCAAGACGGACCACTTCACCTTCAAGGCCGACAAAGACTTCCTCGCCGGCAGCGGCACGGTCGTCGAGCCCCATTCCTTCGATGTTGAAGTGACCGCCAAC
>JANOFD010000195.1:0-6640 GCA_031413455.1 Rhodobiaceae bacterium | reverse complement strand
GGTCCATGATCGGGGTGAACGTGCGGTTGCTCAGGAACCAGAGGTAGCGCCCCTCGGGACATTGCCGAGGGCGTTGAGAATTCGAATTTCTATCTGCGGATGGAGAGCGGGTCATATTTTCTGACGCTCTATGAAAAGCGCGTGCGCGAGGATGACCTGCCGTTCTTTCTTGGGTTGCTTGAGCATCTGTCGGCGAAGGGAATACCGTGTCCCCTGCCCGTCCGGGCGCGCGATGGGCTGGCGTGGCGCGAGCTGAACGGGCGGCAGGCGGCCATTGTTACTTATCTTTCGGGATTGTCACCGCGCAAACCTGATGCTGGCCAATGTGGCGAGTTGGGCGCGGCTCTGGCGCTTCTGCATCTGGCGGGTGCGGACTACGGCTTGCGCCGGACGAATGCGCTGTCGGTTGAGGGGTGGCGGCCGTTGGCGCAGGCGTGCGATGCCAGGGCCAATGCGGTGCGCATGGGGCTCGCTACGCTGATCGGTGTGGAATTGACATGGCTTGAGCAGCACTGGCCGCGCGGTTTGCCTGAGGGCATTATTCACGCCGATCTATTTCCCGACAATGTGTTCTTTTTGGAAGGGCAGATTTCAGGTCTGTTTGATTTCTATTTCGCCTGCAATGATGCGTTGGCTTATGACATTGCGGTGTGTTTGAACGCGTGGTGCTTTGAAGGCGATGGGTCGTTCAATGTCACCAAGGGGCGGGCGCTGTTGAGTTGTTATCGCGCGGTGCGGCCATTGGCGCCGATTGAAGTAGCGGCTTTGCCCATTCTGGCGCGTGGTGCGGCGCTGCGGTTTCTGCTGACGCGGCTTTATGACTGGATCAATCGCGATCCTGCAGCGCTGGTGACGGCGAAAGATCCGCTTGAGTATGTATCGAAGCTTCGTTTCCATCAGGGCGCCAGTGGCGCTGCGTCTTATGGGTGGCCTGGATGAACCTTGTTGAGATTTACACCGACGGCGCCTGCTCGGGGAACCCGGGGCCGGGCGGCTGGGGCGCCATTATGATTTTCAAGACGACGCGCAAGGAGGTTTCGGGTGGTGAGACTTTGACCACCAATAACCGCATGGAGCTGATGGCGGCGATTGGTGCGCTCGAGGCCTTGAAGCGCCCGTGCGAAATTCATCTGCACACTGATAGTATGTATCTGAAGGACGGGATCACGAAGTGGATCACCGGTTGGAAGGCCAAGGGCTGGAAGACCGCCGACAAGAAGCCCGTGAAGAATATCGATCTGTGGCAGCGCTTGGACCTGGCGCGCGAGGGGCACAAAATTTCCTGGCGCTGGGTGCGCGGGCATAACGGCCACGAGCTTAACGAGGCTGCCGACGCCCTGGCGCGGGCGGCGGTTCCCCTCTGACGCGAGTATTCGGGGTTGCTTCCCCTTTTTGGGGAAATTCGATGCTAATTGCGAAGGTCGCCGGCGCAACAATTGTTGAACCGTGTCCGTAATACATGACAGAGTTTCAGCCTGGGTTGGGGGACCTGAGGGATGGGGAGTGTTGCGACAGAACACGTCGGCACGCTTGCGACTGCGTTGTCGCATGCTAAGCGGCTGCTTGCCACCTCGCCCGCGCTCGCCGTCGAGCAACTTCACGAAATTCTGAAAGTGGTGCCACAGGATGCCGGGGCGCGGGCGCTTTTGAGCTCGGCCTATCGCGCGCTTGGGGACAGGTTTACGGTCGAAGACGATCCCGCCGGGGCCGACCGGGCTTACGGCGAGTCTATCCGGGCCTCGATTAACGACCCGCGTTTACTGAATGCGGCGTCGGCTCTTTGCGCCGGTCAATTGCCGATTGCCGAGCGTCTGTTACGCGCGCATTTGAAGCAACAGCCCACTGACGTTGCCGCCATTCGCATGCTTGCCGAAGTGGCGGCGAGGATTGGGCGGCACGGCGATGCGGAAAACTTGCTGCGGCGGGCGCTTGAACTGGCGCCCGGTTTCGAAGCGGCGCGGCACAATTATGCAATCATCCTCTTTCGTCAACAGAAGATGGCGGAAGCGCTGGGCGAGATCGATTGGCTGCTGGCGCGAGACGCGCGCAATCTCAACTACCGCAATTTGAAGGCGGCGTCGTTGGCGCGGCTGGGCGAGTATGCCGACGCCATTCCGCTCTATGTGCAATTGTTGAAAGAGATGCCGCGCGATCCGCGGCTGTGGCTGAGTTATGGACACGCGCTGCGCTCGGCGGGACGTCAGAGCGAAAGCGTGATGGCCTATCGCAAATGCATCGACGCGGCGCCTGAGTTTGGTGAAGCGTATTGGAGCCTGGCTAATCTCAAGACTTTCCGGTTTGACACCGACGACATCGCGAGTATGCGCAAAGTGTTGGCACAGACCGATATTCGCGACGAAGACCGCTATCATCTGCATTTCGCGCTTGGCAAAGCGCTGGAAGATGCGAACGAGTTTGCCGCATCGTTTGACCATTACGCGCTGGGCAACCAGCTTCGCAAAACGCAGGCGAACTACGACGCCAACGACACGACTGTGCAATTGCGCCGGTCAGCTTCGTTCTTTACGCGCGAGCGCTTTGCCGGGCTGGCAGAAGCAGGCGCGCCAGATCCCGATCCGATTTTCATCGTCGGGCTACCGCGCGCGGGTTCGACCCTGATCGAGCAGATTCTGGCGAGCCATTCCCAAGTCGAAGGGACGATGGAGTTGCCGGACATTTCCTTTCTGGCTCGCCGCTTGAGTGGCGTGAAGCTGAAATCCGATGCATCGAAGTATCCGGATAGTCTTGGGGACATGGACCCTGACGCGCTGCGGGCGCTGGGCGAGGAATATCTGGCGCGCACGCGCATTCATCGCAAGACGGACCGGCCGTACTTCATCGACAAGATGCCCAACAATTTTGCCCATGTGGGAATGATTCAGCTGATCTTGCCCGGGGCCAAGATCATCGATGCGCGGCGTCATCCGATGGCGAATTGTTTTTCGGCGCTCAAGCAGCACTTCGCGCGCGGGCAGACGTTTTCATACAGCCTGGAGGATTTGGGCCGGTACTACCGCGACTATGCCGGGTTGATGGCGCATTTCGACAGCGTGCTGCCGGGGCGCATCCATCGCGTTTTCTATGAGCGCATGATTGGGGACACAGAGTACGAAGTGCGGCGGTTGCTTGCGTATTGCGGGTTGGACTTTGAGACATCGTGCCTGAATTTCCACGAGAACGAACGGTCCGTGCGCACGGCCAGTTCCGAACAGGTGCGCCAACCGATTTACCGCAGCTCGGTTGAGCAGTGGAAGAATTATGAGCAATGGCTGGGCCCGCTGCGCGAGGCGTTGGGGCCGGTGCTGAATGACTATCCGGAAGCCTGACGGTTTGCGGACGATTTTGGGGAAATGAGTGAAAGAGTTTTGGGGGAGAACGGACGTGAAAAAGCAACTTAGACAATCGACATCCCGGCGCGTGAGGCTTGCAAGTTTCTTGCTGGCGACCACAGCGTTGAGCAGCGTGGTTCCGGCCATCGCGCAAGACGCCAAACCGGATGACAAAACCGAGACCAAAGGCACCGTCGAAAAAGTAACAGTGACGGCCCAGAAGCGGCAGCAGCAGCTGCAGGACGTTCCGGCTGCGGTTCAGGCGCTGACGACCAAGAAGCTGGAAGAGCTCCAGGTTTCGGACTTGAACGATTACAGCAAGCACCTTCCCAATGTGACCATTCAACCGACCAGTCCGGGATTTGTTGGCGTCTATATGCGCGGCGTCGCCAGCGGCGAAAATCGCAACCATTCGGGTCCCTCGCCCAGTGTTGGCATGTATCTGGACGAAATTCCGATCACCACCATTCAAGGCGCACTGGATGTCCACGTCTATGACATTTCGCGCGTGGAAGCGTTGGCTGGGCCGCAGGGCACTTTGTACGGGGCCAATTCACAGGCCGGTACAATCCGCATCATCACCAACCAGCCTGACACTGCCGAGACCTATGGCAGTGTGACTTTTGAAGTCAACGCCGTCGAAAACGGCGGAATTGGTCACAGCGCCGAAGGATTTGTAAACGTTCCGTTGGCTGAAAATGCCGCTGTTCGACTGGTGGGATGGTCGCAGCACGACGCGGGCTACATCGACAATGTTTACGGCGAGCGCACCTATCAAGAGATTTGGACGCCGCCATTTCCGGGCCCCGGAATCGTCGACAACAATCTTGACCGAGTGCAAGACGATTACAACGAGGTCGATACCTACGGCGCCCGTTTGGCGTTGCGCATCGACTTGAATGAAAACTGGACGGCGACGCCGATGGTCATGGCGCAGGACCAGAAGACCAACGGTATATTCGCCTTTGATCCTCAAAACGGGGATTTGCAACTTACACACTGGTTCCCGGAGAACTCACATGACCGGTGGGTGCTTGCCGCCCTGACGGTCGAAGGAAAAATAAGCAACCTCGATGTGACGCTGGCGTCTGGCTATTTGTCACGCGTCGTCGACGTGAACTCCGACTATGCCGACTATGGGTTTTTCTATGATACACTTCTGGGCTACGGCAATTACTTCAACAGCAACGGCGACACCGTCAACCCAGCGGTGATCAATCCGGCGCAATACATTCAAGGCCGCGACGGCTACTCGAAAATAAGCCAGGAAATCCGGTTTGCGTCACCCGCTGAGCAACCGCTGCGCTTCATCGCAGGGCTTTTCTACCAGCGCCAGGAGCACGACATTTTCCAACGGTATCTGCTGGATGGTTTCTTCGACGGCTGGGAAATACCCGGACTGAACGACACTATTTGGCTGACCTCCCAGAAACGCATCGATGTGGACAAGGCCATCTTTGGCGAAGTCGCTTACGACATATCGAACCAGCTTAGCGTCACCGGCGGTTTGCGCTTTTTCAAGTCGGAGAATTCGCTCGAAGGGTTTTTCGGGTTCTCGGAGCAATTCGGCATTGACTACGGCGTGCCCTCCCTGGGTGTGGGATCTTGCTTCGCTCCTTCCTCGACAGACCGGGCGCCTTGTACGAACCTGAACAAACTGACCGAAGAAACGGGATACACGCACCGTTTGAATCTTGCCTACAAAATCGATGATAGCCGGATGGTGTACGCGACCTGGTCGACTGGCTACCGGCCAGGCGGCGTCAACCGGCGCGGTACTTTGGATCCGTACAGTTCCGATTTCCTGACCAACTATGAGTTTGGCTGGAAGACGACACTTGCCAACAACACGCTGCGCTTTAACGGTGCGGTGTTCTGGGAAGAATGGGAAGACTTCCAATTCTCGTTCCTGGGAGGGCAAGGTCTCACTCAGATCCAGAACGCGGGGGCTGCAACAATCAAGGGAATCGAAGCCGACTTCGAATGGGCGCTGTCTGACAATTTCAAGCTCAATGGTGCGGCAACATTGTTGTCCACTGAATTCAGCGGCGGACCGGGGTTCCCACCGGCGCTCAACGAATTGCCGGTGACACCCGAGTTCAAAGCCAATGTCACAGCGCGGTATGAGTACAAGTTGTTCGGCCTGGACGCCTACAGTCAAGGAACGCTTGTCTTGTCCAGTGATGCAGGTATCGAACTGCGAGAAACTGAAGCCGCAATCATTGGACGGTTGCCATCTTACGAGCTGATCGATTTGTCGAGCGGTTTCGAAGCTGGGACATTCAAGGTGGATTTCTATCTTCACAACATACTTGATGAACGGGCGGTTGTGGGCCGTTCAACGGAGTGTGCCATCACGGTGTGCGGCGGCCTGCCCTATGACACGCCGGTACAGCCGCGGACGATGGGCTTGAAGGTCGGAAAGAGTTTTTAAGACAGCCATTGGCGACCCTCTCTGAGGGACTTACCCCCATCCCCTGCAGCAGCAAGAGCTGCGCAGGGACTTCCCCCGCAAGCGGGGGAAGATGAAGGAGTCTGGTGTCTGCCCCCGCTTGCGGGGGAAGTGGCTGCGCCGCGTTAGCGGCTGCAGAAGATGGGGGACTTGGTACTACAGCAACCCCAGCACGTGTTCGGCGCTTGAGACTTTGAAGGCGCCGGGTTCTTCGACTTCGATATTCTTGACGACCATGTCTTCGATGATTGCCGCGTAGCGCTGGCTGCGAACGCCCATGCCGAATTTCGAGGCGTCCATTTCCAGGCCGACTTTCTTCGTCAGATCGCCGTTGCCGTCGGCGATCATGTGAATTTTGCCGGCCGCGTTTTGGTCTTTGCCCCAGGCGCTCATGACAAAAGCGTCGTTGACGGACAGGCAAACTATGGCGTCGACGCCCTTTTTGGTGAAGTCGGCGGCACGTTCGACGTAGCCGGGTAAATGTCGCGCTGAGCAGGTCGGCGTGAAGGCGCCAGGAAGAGCGAAGACCACGACTTTCTTTTTGCCGAACAACTCGTCTGTTGTGACCGGCGCTGGACCTTTGTCGGTCATGTGCATGAGGGTGACGGAGGGGATGCGTTCGCCAACTTTGATAGACATGGGGGGAGCCTTTGTAGAGTTTTGGGGGATTCTCAGCGGGGGATGTAGGCGATCTTTGCGCCGTTGACTAGGGCTCTGGTTTATCCCCAGCACCTGATGACACAGGCGTCAGCCCCATACCTACTGCAGAGCTGCTTTGGGTGCCTACGACCCAAATCTGCTCGAGCGCTCGCGACCCGTCTATGACAGTTATGCGAAGGCGTTTGCCGGAGAGTTTCCG
>JANOFD010000194.1:0-3320 GCA_031413455.1 Rhodobiaceae bacterium | reverse complement strand
GGGGCGCGCGTACTTATATTCCCCCCTCCGCAGTTCAGGTCTGAATCACCTAGAGGCGGCTACGCAGTGCGAGTTCCGCACTACATGGTCATTTTTTGGTGCAACGCTCTTTTGTTGAGATAGGCGAACCGGTATGGCTCTACCTGCACGCAAGAGAACGGCTGTCGAAGTAACGCAGTTCCCCGTGAACCGCGCCAGGCCGAAGTCCGTTACAGTTTCGGTTCCAACTCCTGATCCCCAAGGGGACGCGGACGAGGATCGCAAAGATTTTTTTATCACCCGCAACGGCGTAACGTTCGCGGGCAGTCACCTTCACATCGACCTGTGGGATGCTCACGATCTGGATGACGAATCCAAGATTGAGCAGGCCATGAAGGACGCTGTGGTGGCTGCCGGAGCAACGCTCTTGCATATTCACTTGCATAAGTTTTCGCCAAACGGCGGTGTGTCGGGCGTGGCTGTCCTCTCGGAGAGCCATATCTCGGTCCACACCTGGCCGGAACGGGGTTTCGCAGCGTTCGACGTGTTCATGTGCGGCGCGGCTGAACCCAGCAAGGCGATTGCTGTGTTGGAGGCGGCCTTCCGGCCCTCACGCGTGGTAGTGGGTGAGCACAAGCGCGGAACCATTTAACGGCACGCGCACAAGCTCTGATTTGATTGTTTAAGCCGCCTGGCCTCACCGCCGGGCGGTTTTTTTTGATGCCGGACGCTGTTAAGCATAGCTTCGCCATTTCGCGATCCATCGGCTTAGGCTTTACTGAACGAACTAACCCGTAGATTGAATTGTAGCGGCCTTATTTCTCCCAATGTCATAGTCAGGGTGCGAACCACGAATGGCGCTTGATCGCCTCGATGCCATTATCATTGGTGCGAATGTCGAGGGGCTGTTTGCGGCCGTGGAACTCGCGCGCGCCGGACGCCAGATCGCCGTCCTGGAACGTCACTCGATCGAAACTGCGACAGGCGAGGGCCGTGATGCAGTCGTGAGCGCGGCCGCCGTCCGCGAGTTCAACCTGTCGCAGCATGGTTTGCGACTCGCTTCAGCGCCCGCAATTGTTGGCGTGACCAGCGATCAACCGCTGATCCTGTGGCCCGATCACGAGGCGGCTCAGGCAAGTATTGCTACAGTGTCGCCGCATGACGCCGATGCGTTTGAGAGTTTTCGTGCGCGAATCGCCCGGGCAGTCAAATCGCAATCATCTGCCGGCAGCCTTTCGCTCACTGCTTGGCTGCTCTCGGCAAATACGCTCGAGGAACCGCTTCCTGACTACATACTATTTCGCTCGACGCCGCTCGCCGGTTGGCTCGACGAGTTTTTCGACAACGAATTGCTCAAAGGAATGTTGGCGCAAGGGGCACTTTTGGGTACCGCCGTTTCACCCCATGCGCCGGGATCAGCCGTCCTCCTGGCTCGCCAAACTGGTTTTGCCGCCGATGACGCGAGCCGCTTCGTGGCCGGAGGCGAATTGGAACTCAGGCGCGCCCTGTTGGCCGCGCTGAAGTACTACAACAACGCCGATATTCACTTTGGCGCAGACGTCAGCGAGATCGTGGCCGAACGCGAGGCAGCGTATTGCGTACGCTTGACCGGCGGTACCGACTTCCGTGCTGCAGCCGTCATTTCCACGCTTGGGCGGGCCCGCACGTGTGACCTGCTGGCCGACGGGCGTCAGGCGGCTGAAAATAGCTTGCCTTCGCAAGGCGCTGTGAAGCCCGCGCAAGTCAAGTTTACGGTAATCTCGCCCCCTAAGCTGCCCGGAGTAGACTCGGCCACAGTGGCTTCTGGGGCCATTGTGCGGCTGAATCCGAATATCGAGCGCCTTGCCCGGGCTCACGGAGCTTTCCGAACCCAGCAATTGCCGCTAGAACCCTGCCTTGAGCTCAGAGTGATCCCCCGGCAAATCTCAGACGGCATCCAACGCTGGGAGGTATTTGTATCCGCGCTTTTTATTCCAGCCGAAACCAGCGAGGGCGCGTGGTCCGGCAATCGTCGTGACCGCTTGGTTGCCTATTGCATGAACGCGATCGAGGTCCTAGCGCCCGGATTTGGCGCGTCGGTCGAAGCGGCCATTCTCTCACATCCCAAGGAAGCGCAGACGGTGATGGACACCAAGCGCCGCGGGCAGGGCGGTTCCAACAGGCAACCCGAGTCAGCCACCGTTCCACCGGCAGGGCCTTCAAATGCAGGTCCCATCCTGAAGGGACTGATTGCGATCAATACCAGCCTGTTCGCACCTGCAGGCGAAGGTGGCTTGCTGGCCGCGCTTAACTCTGGGCTGAATAAGCGGGCAAAAGGCCAAGTCGGTGCGTAGCGCGGCACCTGGCATGGACTATGACGTCATCGTCATCGGTGGCGGCGTCAACGGACTTGTCTGTGCCACGTTGCTGGCGCAAGCAAAGCGCCGGGTTGTCGTGCTCGAGGCGCGCGACCGCATCGGCGGCCTCTGCGTGTCGGGCGACATCAGTGTGGGCCATCGTGTGTCAACCATTTCCCACTTGGTAGGGCCGCTTGATCCTGCAGTCATGAAAGCGCTGCGTCTCCAGAAACATGGTCTGCAGTTCACGGCAAAAAAAGTCGAAAGCGTCGCCCTGTCGCCTGATGGCCGCCACATCGTGCTGGGAGACGATTTGCGTCACACCGCCCAATCGCTTTCCGCCCATTCGCCGGCCGACGCCAAGGCCTGGCCGCCATTCGAGACGAGGCTGCGCCGCGCCGCTCAGCAACTGCAACGCTGGGTGCATGAACCGCCGGGCGGTGCATTCGAGCATTCGGCGCGCGGCGGTTTCTTCTCCGGCCGGAATTCCGCCCGCTCCGCTTCAGGCATCGACGCCGATTTTGCGGCGGTGATGGACCGGTCTATCGCCGAGTTGCTGGATAACGAATTTGTAACGCCCCTGCTGAAAGGTGCGGTCGCCTTTGACGCCATCATCGGCAACGCTCTACCGCCACGCGCTATGGGAACGGCCTTCCTCGCCGTGCTGCGCCGGACGATGGAGGTCCAGAACGCCGACGGGCAAGCCCATCCGCAAGGCGGGGCAGGGGCCCTGATCGCGGCCCTGGCACGGGCTGCCGAAGCCGCTGGCGTGCAGACGAAGATCAACGCGCGAGTCAATCATTTTCTCTTCGACAAGGGACACATTGCCGGCGTCGAAATAGCAAGTGGCGAAGCCGTTTATGCGCCCACTATTGTCTCCAGCCTCGATCCCGTAACGACATTGCTCAAGCTGGGAGCTGAACGCGAACTGCCTCTGGGCCTCAAGAGGCAACTCAAAGGATTTCGTCATCAAGGCTGCGTCGCGAAAGTCAACCTTGCGCTCGG
>JANOFD010000193.1:0-1463 GCA_031413455.1 Rhodobiaceae bacterium | reverse complement strand
GACTCATCAGAATAAATTATAATGTGACCAATTACGGGTTCTGACGGTAAATTAGTGGAGTGTTCTCATGCGTCCTGCCGCCTTCGCCGCGATCCTCGCCTCGACGACGATGTTAAACGGATGTGCCGGCACAATTGCCGGGATTTCTTTCAGTTCCATCAGCTCGTTTGCCGGTTTTGCCTCGACCCTCTTTACCGGCGCCGACCTTGGCGAACACGCTGCCTCGCTGGTCACCGGCAAGGATTGCCGCTTTTCCGAAGGCTTGATGCGCGAAGACCGCGATGTCTGCGAAGAGCCCGGCTCGGTCGCGACGCGCGATGACTTTCACGGAATTTTCGTCGAGCGCATTGACGAAGACGGCAACATTATCTTTGCCGCTCCGAAATACATGTCCGCCAGCGTGGGTGCAGGTGAGAACGAGAACAACCCTGACGTGGTGTGGGCGCAAATCAAAGCGCAAAAAGCAGCGGAAGAAAACGAGCGTCAGGTTGCCCGTGCCGACTCTCACCAACAAATCGATGTCGCCGCCCTGGCGAGCGGATCGTTGTCGCCGGAATCGCTTGGGTTCCTTCCTGGCGGCGTAACGGTCGCCGGAGAAGACGTCGAAGGCGAAACGGCAAGCCAGACGGCTACACGCCCGCGCCCGATTGCCAACGCGGCGCAGAACGCAACATCGGGCAGAGATTCTGGCGAACCGGTTGCTGCCGCTCCCATCGAAGCAGATCAACCCGCATTGGATGAAAGATCGTTCACAGCGTCGTTGCAGTTCGCTGGCGCCACGGGCCAGGGCGGACCTTTCATTCCTGCGACTACGAACAGCACGCCTGTGGTGTCCACGCTTGTGAATGGAGAGCCCATTGTTGTGATGCGTATCGGGCCTGTGATGAATGCCGTCGCATCCGCCCCGAGCGAACATTTCAGCGCCATGCCGCTTGAGTCAGTCACGGTGCCCGCGCCCAGTTTGGCGACACAAACGAGCGATGCGACTTCACCGCAGGCGATAATCTCTTCAATACCAAAGGCTCCAAAAATCGTTCCGGTACCTGTCGCGCCCGCGCCTGAATTTGTGGACGCCGCTCCGTCAAAGCCGGTTTCGCGTCCGCGCAACAAGTCAAACGCAACAGAGATTGTGGCCGCGACGCCAAAGCCTGTGAAACCGAAAGAAGTCGCCGCCGCGCCAGTTGTCAGTGCACGGGAAGAGGACGATGTTTACCGGCCGCCTTCTCAAGATGCATTTGATTCACCCGCGCCTGATTTGACGGCGCCTCAGCCTGCTCCTGTTGCAGCGTCTGAGGACGACTCCGAAACTGCTGCAACGTCTGGCCCGGCGTCTTTGGTACCGATGCCTCAGCAGTAGAAATTCAGGTCAGCCGCTTGGGTTTGT
The DNA here is from genome assembly GCA_031413455.1 of Rhodobiaceae bacterium. GTDB lineage: Bacteria > Pseudomonadota > Alphaproteobacteria > Micropepsales > Micropepsaceae > SZUA-430. The sequence goes on along the minus strand of JANOFD010000193.1, from coordinate 79 downwards.
GCAGACGCGCGAGATAATCGGGCGTCTGCATTTCTATCAGACGTGACGAAGCGCGTTCGAATTCAAAGGCGCCATCGCC
>JANOFD010000192.1:0-4128 GCA_031413455.1 Rhodobiaceae bacterium | reverse complement strand
AAGGGCGTTTTCCTTTTGGCGCCTCTCGTCACAACCACCCTGGCGCTTGGGGCATGGGCCGTGGTGCCGGTGGCGGAACATTGGGTGTTTGCCGATATCAATGTCGGCGTACTGTACATTTTCGCGGTTTCGTCGCTGGGTGTTTACGGCATCATTATGGGCGGTTGGGCGTCGAATTCCAAGTATCCATTCCTGGGTGCGCTTCGCTCAGCGGCGCAGATGGTGTCGTATGAAGTGTCGATCGGGTTTGTAATCATCACCGTTCTGTTGACGGCGGGGTCGCTGAACCTTTCGAAAATTGTGACCGCGCAAGAGGGCGGACTGCAGCACTGGTATTTGTTCAGCCATTTGTTTCCGATGGCTGTTGTCTTTTTCATTTCGGCACTCGCCGAAACCAATCGCCCGCCGTTTGATCTGCCGGAGGCTGAGTCCGAGCTCGTCGCCGGATTCATGGTCGAGTATTCGTCTACGCCCTATTTGCTGTTCATGTTGTCCGAGTATGTGAGCATCGTGCTGATGTGTGCGATGATGACTATCTTCTTTCTCGGCGGATGGCATGCGCCATTTGAGATTGCGCCGTTCACGTATGTGCCCGGCGTCATCTGGTTCATCATCAAGATCTGGGCGATTTTCTTTTTGTTTGCGATGGTGAAGGCCATCGTGCCGCGCTACCGCTATGACCAGTTGATGCGGATTGGATGGAAGTTTTTTCTTCCCCTATCGCTTGTCTGGGTCGTGGTGACGGCGGGGTATCTTCTTGCCTTCGACAAGTTGCCTTGAGATCAGCTATGACCCGACTGTTCAGAATGTTCTTCATGGTCGACTTTCTCTCCGGTTTTTGGCTGGCGACGAAGTACTTGTTCCGGCCAAAGCTCACGCTCAACTATCCGTTCGAGAAGGGCCCTTTGAGCCCCCGTTTTCGCGGTGAGCATGCCTTGCGCCGCTATGCCAACGGTGAAGAGCGCTGTATCGCCTGCAAGCTGTGCGAAGCGGTTTGTCCGGCCCAGGCGATCACCATCGAGGCTGAACCGCGCGATGACGGCTCACGCCGCACGACGCGGTATGACATCGATATGGTGAAGTGCATCTATTGCGGACTGTGCCAGGAGGCGTGTCCGGTGGATGCCATCGTCGAAGGACCGAATTTCGAATTCGCAACGGAAACCCGGGAAGAACTACTCTACGACAAGGCCAAACTGCTGGCGAACGGTGACCGGTGGGAACGTGAGATTGCCAGGAATCTGGAACTGGACGCGCCCTACCGTTAGCGGCGCAATCGAAAGGACGAACTGACGTGCTGGTGGCGACAATCGCCTTTTATGTTTTTGCGACGGTGCTGATTGTATCGGCGCTTTTGGTTGTGAGTGCTCGCAACCCGGTGCACTCGGTGCTGTTCCTGATCCTGTCGTTTTTCAACGCGGCGGCGCTGTTTGTGCTGCTGGGTGCCGAGTTTTTGGCGATGGTGCTTATCGTCGTCTATGTCGGCGCCGTGGCCGTGCTGTTTCTGTTTGTGGTGATGATGCTCGACATCGATTTCACGGAGCTGAGGCAAGGGTTTCTGCAATACGCGCCCATGGGCATCATTATTTGCATCGTGTTCTTTGCCGAGCTGGCGGCCGTTGGTGCAGGCTGGGTTGTCATGCCAAGCGCACATACTATCGCCCAGCACCCGACGCCGACGGGTGTGACCAACACCGAAGCGCTGGGGCACATCATCTACACCGACTATGTCTACGTGTTTCAGGGGGCGGGCATGATCCTGCTTGTCGCGATGATTGGCGCCATTGTGTTGACGTTGCGTCACCGAGAGGGCGTCAAGCGCCAGAGTGCATGGTCGCAAGTGGGCCGCACGCGCGCTGAAGCCGTCGAACTGCGCAAGGTCCGGCCAGGAGAGGGTCTGTGATGGCTGAGATAGGGATTGGACATTATCTGACTGTCGCGGCAGCGTTGTTCACGATCGGTATCTTCGGCATCTTCATCAATCGCAAGAACATCATTATCATCTTAATGTCGATCGAGCTGATTTTGCTGTCGGTCAATATCAATCTGGTGGCGTTCTCGGCGTTCCTGCATGACCTCTCTGGTCAGGTGTTTGCACTGCTGGTGCTGACGGTTGCAGCCGCTGAGGCCGCGATCGGTCTTGCCATTCTCGTCGTCTATTTCCGCAATCGGGGCACGATTGCGGTTGAAGACGTCAACATCATGAAGGGGTAGGCGGCAACGTGATCTACCAAGCCATTCTTCTATTACCTCTGTTTGGCGCCATTCTTGCGGGCGTGCTGGGCAAGCGGCTCGGCGAGCATGCGGCTGAATATACGTCGACGATTTTGCTTTGCATTTCGGCGCTGCTGTCGGTGGGCGCGTTTCTGTTTGATCTGCCGCGGATTGAGGCGGGCAAACCCGAGGTGATCACGCTGTTGCCGTTTCTTGATTCCGGGGCCTTGCAGGTTGATTGGGCGATCAGGATAGATGCTCTGACGGCGGTCATGCTGGTGGTGGTGACGGGTGTGTCGTCGCTCGTGCATGTCTACTCCATCGGCTACATGCACCACGATGACCACCGGCCACGGTTTTTTGCCTATTTGTCTCTGTTTACTTTCGCGATGCTGGCGCTGGTGACGTCGGACAATTTCGTTCAGCTGTTTTTTGGCTGGGAAGGTGTGGGGCTCTGTTCTTATTTGCTGATCGGGTTTTGGTACAAGAAGCCGTCGGCCAATGCGGCGGCGATCAAGGCGTTTGTCGTCAATCGGGTTGGCGATTTTGGTTTCGCCCTTGGGATCATGGCGATTTTCTTTGTTTTTGGAACGCTGGATTTTGGCAGCGAGGCGGCACCGGGTGTGTTCCAGGCGGCCAAGGGATTCGCGGGCAAGACCTTCAATTTCGTAGGTTACGATGTTGATATTCTGACCACGATCTGCCTGCTGTTGTTTATGGGCGCGATGGGCAAGTCGGCGCAGTTCATGCTGCACACGTGGCTGCCAGACGCAATGGAAGGGCCTACGCCCGTGTCGGCGCTGATCCATGCGGCGACGATGGTGACTGCAGGTGTGTTTCTGGTTTGCCGATGTTCGCCGCTGTTCGAGTTGGCGCCAACAGCGTTGGAAGTGGTGACTGTCGTTGGCGCGACGACGGCGTTCTTTGCAGCGACTGTCGGGTTGTTTCAAAACGACATCAAGCGCGTGATCGCCTATTCGACGTGTTCGCAGCTGGGCTACATGTTTTTCGCAGCCGGTGTCGGCGCCTATCAGGCGGCGATGTTCCATCTGTTCACGCATGCCTTCTTCAAGGCGTTGCTGTTCCTGGGGGCGGGGTCGGTCATCCACGCGCTGAACGACGAGCAGGATATGCGTAAGATGGGCGGGGTCAGCAAGATGATCCCTTACACTTACATGCTGATGTTGATCGGCACCTTGGCTTTGACGGGGTTTCCTTTCCTGGCCGGATTTTGGTCGAAGGACGCGATCATCGAGAGTGCGTTTGCCGCCCATTCCGGGGTGGGATCCTATGCGTTCGCAATGGGAATTTTGGCCGCCGGGATGACTTCATTTTATTCCTGGCGCCTGGTGTTCATGACCTTCCACGGCAAATATCGCGGTGATCCGCACAATCTGGAACATATTCATGACTCGCCGCCGGTGATGTTGATTCCGCTCGTGGTGCTTGCGGCCGGAGCCGTTCTGGCGGGTCTGGCTTTCGAAGGTCAGTTCATCGGGCACGATCAGGCCGAGTTCTGGCGTGGGGCGATCGTCAATGTGCAGGAACACACAGCACTTGAGGCGCGCCATCACGTGCCGGATTGGGTGATCTTTGCGCCGGCCGTGGTGATGCTGATCGGCTTTGCAACGGCTTGGTTCTTTTACATCGATCATCCGGAATGGCCGGCGCTGATGGCGGCGAAGCGGGGTCCGCTTTATCTGTTCCTCTACAACAAGTGGTATTTCGACGAGCTCTACGATTTCCTTTTTGTACGCCCTGCGAAATGGCTGGGGTACAAGCTCTGGAAAGTCGGTGACGGGAGAGTTATCGACGGCTTTGGCCCGGATGGAATTTCAGCGGGCATCGTTGACTGGACCAAGCAGGTGGTTCGCTTGCAAACTGGTTACGTCTATCACTATGCCTTTGCGATGC
>JANOFD010000191.1:0-2258 GCA_031413455.1 Rhodobiaceae bacterium | reverse complement strand
ATTAACGCAAGACAATCCGCTAATTCTTCTATAGAATTGGGTTTAATTAAATCAAGGACTACTGCCCATTTACTTAAATGAAATAATTTAGGTACCACAGTTGGATCTAATAATAAAGACCAATCAGGTTCTGTATTAAGTAGCGATCTTAATTCCTTTTTATTTTTAAAGTTATCTAATACATTTACCAGATCGTTCGGGTTATTGAACTGGGTGGGATTGACGAAGATCGAAACGATTGTGCGCTCAGCGAGGGTCTTTGCCATGCGGACGATTTCAAGGTGACCTTTGTGCAGCGCGCCCATGGTCGGCACGAGCGTTGAACGCAATGATTGGTTTTTCCATTCGCCGGCCATTCTGCGCAGATCGGCGATGGTCCGCACGATCTTGGGAGGGGGTTTTGTCATTTGCTGTTCGGCATGTCACGGAAGACGTGCTCGGGGCCCGGGAAGGTGCGGGAGCGGACTTCATGGGCATAGGCCGCGACGGCGTCGTTCATGGCTGCGCCGACCTCGGCATAGCACTTGACGAATTTCGGGCGAAACTCCGCATAGGTACCCAGAATGTCGTCGATCACCAGAATCTGACCATCGCAGGCCGGAGAGGCGCCAATGCCGATGGTGGGTATCGAAACCGCGGACGTGATTTTAGTCGCAAGCGCCTCGGGGATTTTCTCAAGCACGACCGAGAACGCACCCGCATCGGCGACTGCGGCCGCTTCGTCTTCAATTCGGGTAGCATCTGACGCCCGGCCCTGCAGCTTGAAGCCGCCGAACACGTGAAGGGATTGCGGTGTCAAACCAACGTGGCCCATCACGGGAATGCCACGCTCTGTGAGGAAGGCAATGGTTTCAGCCATTCGGATACCGCCTTCAAGTTTTACCGCATTGCAACCGGTCTCCATCATAACGCGGGCAGCATTGCGAAAGGCTTGGCTGGGGCTCTCTTCATAACTTCCGAACGGCATATCGACGACCATCAGCGCCTTCTTTAGGCCACGCCGCACGGCAGCACCGTGCATGATCATCATTTCAAGTGTTGCCCCGATGGTGGAGCTCAGGCCGTGAACCACCATGGCAACACTGTCGCCAACCAAGACAATGTCGCAGTGCTTGTCAGCAAGCTCGGCTTGCGGAGTCGAATATGCGGTGAGGCAAACAAGTGGCGTCTTGCCCTTGCGCGCGGCGACATCGGGAACTGTAAGCGGTTTTTTGCTTGCGTATTCGTTTTTGGTTTCAGTGCTCATAAAACAACAAGGGCCAGGCTGTTTATGTTGCATTGCACAATACACGTCAGCTCGCACGAGGGCAGTAGTTATTTTGATGCCGGCAACTATTAACATGCGCGTCGTTAAGTCTGAATGACGCGGCGAACAGGATAAATTGGCTAACGCAGAATAGCGCGCGGCGGGAAAATCCAGCATTGCGAAGGTGCCAATTTCGGCGCATGCTGCCGATCAATTGTTGTCGTCTCCCCGGCGTTATTACGACGCGGCTGCTGCCTTCACAGGAGGTTTGGATGACTGTTGCCGTTATTTTGAAGCACAAGGGTGCGCGGGTTGAAACCGTGCGTTCAACAGCGACCGTGCAACAAATGTGCGATCTGCTCTCAAGCAAAAAGATTGGCGCGGCGGTTGTCGTAGGCTCGGCAAATGAAGTGATAGGACTCGTTTCGGAACGTGACCTCGTTCACGCAATATCCATGCACGGCGCCGCCGGATTGAATCGTACCATTGACGAAGTCATGACGCGCAACGTCGCAACTTGTCGTCTGACCGACAGTTCCCAAGACCTCATGGCAATGATGACAAGTGGCCGGTTCCGGCACGTGCCCGTTGTCGAGGGAGGGCACTTGGTCGGTATTGTTTCAATTGGTGATATCGTCAAGCGGCGGATCGAAGACAGTGATCTGGAACGCCACGCCATGCGCGACTACATTGCCCACGCGGGCTAGGGCAACCGGCTGGTATTTTTGGCTAAAAGCTGTGGAAATCTGACTTGATGTGGAAAACCACACCCGGCCTCAATTCCCGTTTGACTTTCGATAGTTGCCTCTCTATACCCCGCGACCTCGACGCCGCCGGGTGTTGTTACACATCACCCGGCGGCGTTATTTCGTCTGAGATACCTCCGGGTTTTCCGGGACCGGTCTTTTGGCGCTGCGACTTGAAGTTATAAATATACCGGGAAGGGGGATGAGGGCGGCGTGAGGCGCGGGTCATTGACTTGCGAGAAGCGTGCTTGAATTCTCTTTCTTAA
>JANOFD010000190.1:0-1254 GCA_031413455.1 Rhodobiaceae bacterium | reverse complement strand
CGGGGCAAAATCGGCCAGCCGTCCATCCCGATGATGCTGAATGCCGATGGCGCATATTTCTTTGGCCTGAAAATTGGCCGGCGTTCGGCAGATCTGACCTTGATCGATTTTCTGGGTCGCGTCCGCGCTTTTTGACCATTTCGATCGCCGAGGCAGACGCATACGCGACTTCCAGGTTTAACTGGGTCTTCAACTCGCCTTTGCCAAGGAGCCGGACGCCGTCCTTTTCACGTCTTGCCAAGCCCAGTGTCGCCAGTGCATCAGCATTCAGCGTGGCACCAGCCTTGAGCTTGCCGCTCTCAACCGCTTTCTGCAGGCTGCCGGTGTTCACAAGCGCAAATTCACGCGCAAATATGTTGTTGAAGCCGCGCTTCGGAACGCGCATGTGAAGCGGCATCTGTCCGCCTTCAAAGCCAAACATGCCGTGGTGGCCAGTGCGGGCCTTCTGACCCTTGACGCCGCGGCCAGCGGTCTTGCCCTTGCCCGACCCGGTTCCACGGCCAACGCGTTTGAAGCGCTTATGAGCGCCGTCGTTATCACGAATTTCGTTGAGTTTCATTGGCCTCTAGCCCGCTTTCCGCGCAGTCGTTTCGTCAACGATGCGCACCATATGTCTTACTTTGCAGACCATGCCCCACACGGCGTCGGTGTTCCCCAACGTCTTGCGGCGGCCCAGCTTGTCCAGACCCAGACCGATCAGCGTCTGGCGCTGACTTTCCGGACGTCGCGCCGGGCTTGCTGTCTGTACCAGCGTAATTGTTTTGCCTTTAGGGCGGCCATCACCCGTGCGCATGACCATGTTTATGACTCCGCTGACACTTCAACAACAGAGCGTCGCGCCGTCAGAATATCTGCGACCGGCTTACCGCGCTTGTTGGCAATCATCTTGGGGCTGTATTGATCCTTCAGCGCATCGAACGTCGCCCGCACCATATTGTAGGGATTGGACGAACCAACAGACTTGGCCACCACGTCATGCACGCCAAGCGCATCAAACACCGCGCGCAGCGGACCACCGGCAATGATGCCAGTACCTACAGGCGCCGGACGCAAGATAACCTTGCCCGCGCCATGACGGCCCTCAACATCGTGATGCAGCGTACGGCCTTCACGCAACGGCACACGGATCAACTGTTTCTTCGCTGCTTCGGTTGCTTTGCGCACCGCTTCAGGCACTTCACGTGCCTTTCCGTGACCAAAACCCACACGGCCTTTCTGATCGCCAACAACCACCAGCGCCGCAAAGCCAAAGCG
>JANOFD010000189.1:0-2458 GCA_031413455.1 Rhodobiaceae bacterium | reverse complement strand
CCAACGACGATAGGTGCCGACCAGCCTTCGCCCGGGACGGTTGCTTTCCATTTGATGTTCGAATCCGTTCCCCATACTTCGGGAAGTTTGATATCCTGGACGATTCCATTGCTACCGGGACCGCGAAACTGCCGCCAATCCTCCGCGTTTGCTTCGTTGCAAAAAACAGCAAGAGCCAGAAACATCAAACTGGATTTTTTTCGTAGCATAAACGACTTTCTCGAATGGGTTCGTTCTATAGACTTAGGAGGCATTGGGTACCTGAGCAACGAGACCCACGATAATAACGGGTGGTTGCGCGTAGCGACACCACCGGTTGAATATTCTCACCGTCCGTTCCGATGCAGTATGCAGACCAGAAAAACAGCCAGCGTTTTTGCACCCCAATAAGGCTCGCCCTTCGACGTCAGGAACATTGTCAGCGGCCAGCCGCCTTGCTCGCCCATCATGTTGAGCGCGGTTTGGAATATCGCGTCCAGATCAGGCCGCTCCTCGCGGTCGATCTTGATGTTGACGAACAGGTCGTTCATCACCGCCGCCGTCGCCGGGTTCTCAAAGCTCTCATGCGCCATTACATGGCACCAGTGGCAGGCCGCATAGCCAACGGAAACCATAATCGGCTTATCGTTTTGCCGCGCCTCTTCCAGAACCTCCGGACTCCACATTCGCCAGTGAACCGGATTGTCTTTGTGTTGGAGCAAATAGGGGCTCGTCGATTGCGCGAGCAGATTCATGAGTATTCAGGCTCCATAAATTTGAATAGGAAAGGGTGAAAGCTTGTGCTGCATCCGGCTTCTAACCGCGCTAAGTTCGGTACGCCCAAACTTAAACGGCCAACCCAACGCAGAAAGTCGAAAGTTCGCCCGATGAAAATCACAATTGAAGTCGATTGTACACCCGCCGAAGCACGCACATACATGGGCCTGCCCGATGTGGAACCGCTGCAGGCCGAGGTCATGGCCGAGGTTCAACGCCGGGTCATGGGGGCGTTGTCGCTCACTGATCCTCAGCAACTGCTCAAGAACTGGGTTCCATGGAGCGCTCAGGGCATGGAGACTTTCCAGTCCATGTTTCGTGCCGCGGGCGCCAGTTGGACGGGGTCCACAGACCCAGAGCCGCCCAAGCCCAAGTCCCGAAGCTAAAGCCGCATGACGCTTGGCGACACCATCTTCGCCCTCGCGTCGGCGAGGGGGCGGGCAGGCGTGTGCGTGTTCCGCATCTCCGGCCCTCACGCCGAGGCCTCAATCTTGGCCTTGACGGACAAGCCCACGCCCAGCCCCCGTAAGGCCATCCGTCGCAATGTGCGCAACAGTGATGGCTCCCTGATAGACTCGGGGCTTCTGCTGTGGTTCCCAGCCCCCGCTAGCTTCACCGGCGAGGCCGTCGTCGAACTCCACCTCCATGGCGGCCCGGCCATCGTAGAGGCCATGAGCCACAGGCTGGCAGGCATGGAGGGGCTGCGCCCCGCCGAACCCGGGGAGTTCACCAGACGCGCCTTCGCCAACGGCAAGCTCGATCTCACGGAAGCTGAAGGTCTCGCCGATCTCATTGCCGCTGAAACCGATCAGCAGCGCAGGCTTGCGATCCGCCAACTGCAAGGCGGGCTGAAGGAACTCTACGACGGCTGGCGAACCGGGCTGATCAAGGCGCAAGCCTATCTGGAAGCCACCATCGACTTTTCCGACGAAGACATACCACCGGCGCTCGGTGAAGATGTCTTGGCGCGCGTCACCGGCCTGGCCGATGCCATCGCCACGCACTTGGGCGATGCCAAACGCGGGTTGATCGTGCGCGATGGCTTTACCATCGTCATCCTGGGCGCGCCGAATGTCGGCAAGTCATCGCTGCTCAATGCCCTGGCCCGCCGTGACGCGGCCATCGTGTCAGCGACGCCAGGCACCACGCGCGACCCGATCGAAGTCAACCTCGATCTCGGCGGCTACGCGGTAACCCTGATCGACACCGCAGGACTCAGGGACACCACAGACGCTGTCGAAACCGAAGGCATTCGCAGGGCGCGCGCCAAAGCTCAGGTTGCGGACCTTCGTCTGGGTGTGATCGAAAGCGCAGACAAAGAGCCTGATTCACGTGTGTCACTGGAATTGTCAGCCCACGATGCAGTGCTGGTCAACAAGTGCGATCTGCTGCTCACGCGCCACCTTCCCGCCATGTACGTATCCGCCAAGACCGGCGAAGGCATCGAAGAACTCCTGGCCTGGCTGGAACAACAAGTCATCGCCAGAGTGGGTGGCTCCGAAACCATGCCAATGACAAGGCTTCGACATCGCCTGGCCCTCGATGAAGCGCATCAAGCGCTTTTGCGTGCTGTCACCGCATTCAAGTCAAAGATCTGGCACGTCGATCTCATCGCCGAAGACATTCGATTGGCCGCCCGCGCCCTCGGCCGCATCACCGGCCGCGTCGACGTCGAAGATCTGCTCGATATTATTTTTCGCGA
>JANOFD010000188.1:0-10315 GCA_031413455.1 Rhodobiaceae bacterium | reverse complement strand
CCCGCTTGCGGGGGAAGTGGCTGCGCAGCGTAGCTGCTGCAGACGATGGGGGGAAGTGGCGCGGTCGTGACTGACCCCCATCCCCTGCAGCAGCTGCGCTGCGCAGGGACTTCGCCCGCAAGCGGGGGCAGATGAAAGACTGCAACCTGTCTGTCAATTTTCCACCTTCAACCTGACTTGGGATGTGTCGCTGCGGCCGTCGGCGTCGATGACGGTGATTTGCGCGAAGCCTTCGCTGTCGGGTGTCCATCGGCCGTTGGCGCCTTCATCCAGTGGCATTCCATTGACGACCCAGTGTAACGGGGCGCGGCCGCCTTGTGCTTTGAGTGGCAAAGGGTCCGGCTTTTTGAGATCTTCTATCGACACTGTTGCGCCGTTCGGCGGGAACGAGATTCGCGGCGGCTGAACGCGTTTTAGTCCGGCGGCTAGTCTTGAGTTGGATCTGAAGCGCTGGAGGGCGGGTGGAAGTTGTTCGGCATTCTGCACCAGATAAGCGCCATCGGGTGGTGGTGAGGGCGCGCGGCCTTCGGCTGGTAGCAAGTCAAACACCTTGAGCAAGACGGGTGCTGCTTCATTGCGCCCAATGTGGCCAGGCCTGGTTGATCCATCGGCACGCCCGACCCAGATGCCGGCCGTATAGTGTTTTGAGAAACCGACGGCCCAGGCGTCGCGGTAGCCGTAGGATGTTCCGGTTTTGAATGCGATTGGACGCGCGCGCTCTATGCCCTGCCCCATCGACCAGCCGTCGGGGAGATTTGCGTTTTTCAGAATGTCGTTCAGGTACCAGGCCGAGGCCTGACTGAAAAGCCGACCGTTGCTTTCGCTCTTGGTGCTGGCGACGACATTGAGCGCGTGAACTTCGCCACCGTTGGGAATGGCGGTGTAGAGCATGGTCAGGTCGCGCAATGAAATGCCAACCCCGCCGAGCGCAATCGGCAATGACGGCAAGGCGCCTTTTTGCGAGAAATAGAGGTGCGCTCCGGCATTGCGCAAGTTTGCGGCAAAGCGCAAGGGGCCGACGCGATCCAACAAAGCGACGGCCGGTACATTCAGCGACATTTGCAGTGCGGTTGAAATCGAGACAGTGCCCTGAAAGCCGCGATCGAAGTTGCGCGGCTCGTAGTCGCCAAACATGGTGGGTTTGTCGTCGATCAAAGTTTGCGGGTGAACGATGAGTTCATCGAAGGCCATGCCGTAGATGAAGGGCTTGAGTGTCGATCCCGGCGAGCGCGAGGCCACCGCCAAATCGACTTGGCCCGCGTGGGACCAGAAATTTGCGCCACCCATGTAGGCTAGGACATTGCGCGTCGCATTGTCGACAACGATGACGGCAATGTTCGCGTCGTCGTCGAAATAGCTGCGTTCGCGACGGCCCAGATCTTCCAGCTTGATCTGGATGTCGGCGCTTAAGGTCGAGGTGATGACGGGCTCGCCGGATTTGTTGGCAGCGAAGAGTTCCTGCGCCAGATGCGGGGCGTTGAAGGGGAAACGAAGGCGGCGCGATGGAATGGGTTCTTCCATTGCCTCTTTCGCGTCACGCCTGGAAATCAGACCGCGTTCAGCCAAGGTCGCGATGACGCGATCACGAGCGACTTTGGCTGTTTGCGGGTGGCGGTCCGGCCTGCGGCGTTCGGGCGATTGTGGCAAGCATACGAGCAAGGCTGCTTCGCCGATGCTGAGGCGTTTTGGTTCCTTACCGAACCAGGCGAAGCTGGCGGCGCGCACACCTTCGAGATTGCCGCCGAAGGGGGCCAGCGTGAGATAGTGTTCAAGGATCTGGTCCTTGGATAGATGCCAATCGAGTTGAACGGCCCGGGCACCCTGGATGAATTTTGCATAAAGCGTACGCTCGCGCGGCTCCATCAGGCGTGCGACCTGCATGGTTATGGTTGATGCACCTGAGACCACCCGCGCTTGGGCCGCCATTTGGTACACGGCGCGGAGCATGGCGATGGGATCGACACCGCCGTGGCTGCGGAAGCGCTGGTCCTCCCATGCCATCAGCATCGCCAGGTAACGCTGGTCGACTTGTTCGGGTTTGACAGGCAGGCGCCAGCGGCCGTCGCTGGAGGTGAAAGCACGCAGCAGCGTTCCCTTCGCCGAAGTGACGATGACGGAGCGGTCTTCGATCCGCGAACGCTCGATAGGGAATATGCGATCAAAGACCGCGAGGGCGAAGATCAACCCCAGTGCGGCGAAGCCGGCGATTATGCCGGCTGCGCCGTAGTTTTTGCGTGTCTTATTGAGCGCCAATCGTCATCTGTCCCATATTCGTGCGGGCCCGGATCGCAGGTGCGTACATGTCTTCGACAGTCGCTGCCGGCACAACGAAGGCACCGTTGACTGTGGCACGCGCGATGTAGGCGAAGTGGAACGACGGCGCCACTTGCTTGGCGATTTCTTTCGGATCGGTGGGCTGGTAGTTGGAGCCGATGTCGAAAGTTGCCACGAAGCGGTCATCGCGGGCCTCGGCAATGTTTGACGATGCCAGCACCGGCAGGAACGGATAGATCGTCGAGCCGTCGTCCTTGCGCTGTACAACGCCTTCGATTTCAAAGCCCGACGGCAGAAGGTCGAGCACGGCCATTAACCGGGCGCGATTGTCGGCCATCACGCCTGAGACAACGACCATGAAGCGGTCGTTCTGTTTGACGTTGCTGAGGTTGGCGACCTGTCCGTTCATGGTCAGGATCGACTTGGATAGCGTCACGCCGTTTTGCTCTGCGGGCAAAATGGCGGCCGGAATGCCTTCTGCTGACACGATGCGCCATGCCGCTTTCTGACCGTTGTTACGGATCGAAATGCCTTGATCCATTTGCGCCAAGGTTGGGCTGAAGCGCAAGATCTTGCCGGTTGAGTTGGCAGGTGCTCCGGTGACCGCGACATTCACGGGCGGGGTCGACTCTTCGATTTCGTGAGCTGCGAGCAGCATCCACGCTTTTTCCTGTGTCGTCGTCCAGTTCAAGCGTGGATCGAAGCCCTGCACGCGGCTGACGAGTGCGGGGACAAAGCTGGCGTGACCTTGCTTTGCCGCAATGGCCGTCAGACCGGAGACGTCACGGAGTAACGAGCCGTAATGACTGTCGGGGACATATTTGGCTGTCGTTGCCTGCAGGGCGATGTCACGGGCTTTGGCGAAGGCCGGGGCTGCACGGGCACGATCGCCGACGTCGCTCAGGGCTGCGCCCAGCAGTCCCAAAGCAAACGCGTTGGTCATGCCTTCGACGCGCGTGTCGGCAAAATAACGCAACTCGCTTGGGTTCAACGACCCGGCGCGGGCCAGAAGGTAAAAGCCATAGGCGCGCGCCAAATCACTGTTGCTGTCGGAGCCTGCCGCTTTGCGTGCCCATTTCAAGGCGCGCTCGATGCCTTCCTCAGGGATGACATATTTGTGCTGCTTGGCCTGCATCAGGAAGTCGGTCGCGAACATGCCGACATAGGTGTCAGCCTCGCCCGAGATCGAGCTCCACATGCCGAAGCTGCCTTCGTAGGTTTGCATGTCGAGGATGCGATAAGCGGCGTCCTGAACCTTGTCCCTGATCGACTTGTCCTGCTTGACGCTGGCGAGCAGGGCCATGTCGTTGTAATAGACCAGCGGGAAGGCGCGGCTGGAGGTCTGCTCCAGACAGCCATAGGGATAGCGATCAAGCCAGCGCAGCAGTCCGGGGACATCGTCAAAGCCGCGGCCGCCGGTTACTGTTACGGCGACTTTCGCAGTGCCGGGTTTGTAGGAGGCGAGGAGATCCTTGCCGAAGCGGTTTTCCTTGCCGGCCTGGATGACAACGGTGTCCTCCGAGGATACCGGCAATTGCGGTTCGCGCACTTCGATGGGCCATGAGCGTTCGACTTTGAAGTTGCCAGGCCCCGTGACACTTAAGGAGATTGTGCCGATGCCAGCGTCGCGCGCTTCGATGGGCACCTGCACGAGTGAACGCTGACCGGCGTTCATGACCATCTTGAGGCTTGTCTGACCGCCGACGGCGCCAGAGCCTCTGACTGTTGCGGAGTATGTGCCGACGGCGCCTTCGACATTGTGCAAGTTCAACGCGGCGGCGATTTTATCACCGGGAGCGAGGAAGCGCGGGAGCACGACTTCGGCGACGACGGGATCGCGGACAGTCAAGGGCTGGTCAGCGTGACCGAGCTTGTTGATGGTGTAGGCCACAGCCATCAAGCGCAGTTCGCCGTTGAAGTCGGGAATGTCGAGGACAATGTTGCCTTTGCCGTCGCTCAAGGCCACAAGGCCCGAGAACAGTGACACTGACTTTTGCGGAACCACAGACAGCGAGCGGCCGCCAATGGAATCACCACCCGTGCGCAGCTCGCCGAGGACAGCGCGGTCGGTCTGGATCAAACGGCCATAGTCGTCGCGCATGTCCAGGCCCAAACGGCGTTTGCCGAAATAGTATTTGTTGGGATCGGGGCTTTCGAAATCGGTGAGCTGAAGAATGCCTTCATCGACGGCGGCGAGCGTCACATAGACTGCTTCGCCCCAGCCCTGATTCTTGACCTCAATTGGAATGGTCAATTTCTGATTGGGTGTGATTTTCTTTGGCGCTTTGAGTGCGACCGCGAGCGTGCGTGGTGCCGGATCGACCGCGAGCCAGGCAACGCCGATAGAGCGTACGGGTGCGCGTGACTGCGCCGACGAAAGCGGCCGGTAGTGAGTGATGAGCGCATAAGCACCCGCACCCCAGTCTGCCGATACAGGGATGTTGACCGTTGTGCCCGAGGCCTGGACATCGATCAATTTGGTCATGTGGATTTTGTTCGAGGCGATGACTACCAGAGCTTTCCCGTCCGAAGGTGGCGAGATCTTGATGCGCGCGGTATCGCCGGAGGCGTAGACCTCCTTGTCGGCAAGGACGGCGACGCGGTCCGGACGATCATTCTCGGCGCCCGTTCCCCAGCCCGACCAAAAGCGATAGGCGGTGGCGGCGCCACTGGCAGGGTCGGCGACGGTGAGACGATATGAGCCCCACTGCAGCGCCTTTGAGACTTTGAATGGTTGGCCGGCACCGAGATCGGTCTTGCCGCCTTCTACGATGCGGTCATTGACGACGCGTTCGTACTTCCAATCGTTTTCGACTTGATACCAGCGGTAGTCGATGTCTTCGTAGACGAGTTCCCAGGTGACGTTCTGTACGGCTTTGGATTTGCCTTCGGCATCAACGGCCAGGACTTCGAAATTGGCCGGTGTCATTTCCTGCACCGAATTCCATTCAAAGGCGGGGCGAATACCGATCAACGTGTCACGAGTGCGCACCGGCAACGAAACCTGATCCGAGGTCGTGCGTCCGCCCGGTTCATAGATCGCAATCGTGATGTCGGCGCGCAGCGGCAGTGAAGTGTCGGCGAGTTCGTCGATGGCAGCGGTTGCTTGCGTCTTTCCGTCTGCGTCAGTTTCGGGCACCGTCATGGTGACCTGGGTGCCCTGGAAGGTTTCGTCGACCTTGCCGAAGACGTAGCCCTTGAGTGCCGGTATGGCATCGAACGGCGTTGAGTCGGTGGTGATGGTCATCGTGCCTTCACCGCCAAGTCCTGCTGCCGGTGCGCCGTACAAGAAGCGGCCGCTGACGTTGATTGTCGCAGGTTGGCCGGGTCGCAGAATTGTCTGCACGGGCTTCAGTTCGACCTTGAGTTTCTGCGGGACGAAATCCTGGACGTCGAAGGCGACACGGCCAATCGGCTCGCCCTTGGGATCAACGTAGGCCGCAACCTGCCAACGACCGCGCGGCGCGGTGTTCGTCAGGGTGAGCGGAAACGCGATGCCGCCGGCCTGGAGTTTCTTTTCGGTCCATTTTTTTGATTCAAGACCGTCGGGGCGCGACAGGATAAAGGTCAGCATCGTGTCTGGCGATGCTTTGGCTTGCTGGTCGCGCAACATCGCGGTGACATTGACGGTTTCGCCGGGGCGGTAGACGCCGCGGTCGGTGTAGAGGTAGGCGTCGATCTGATCGGGGTTTGAGCGGCCTTCGACACCGCGATCGGTCAAGTCAAAGGCTGGCCTGCGCAGATCGAGGAACGAGAAATCGTTGCCTGCGCCATAGGCCATGACGACGACCGGCTCGGTGCCGCCTTTGCCGCGCGTGATCGCTGAGCTGAAATTTACGCGGCCGTCGGCATCGGTGCGCGCGCGCACCAGCTCTTCGTTATTGCGCGCGACGAGCGACAGCACGACGCCGGAGACCGGTTCGGCTGTTTTCAATGAGCGGACGAAGACGTTGAGACCGTCTTTGCCCTTGAAGGTCGTCAATGCCAAATCGGTGTTGACTACAAAATGGGCGGCGGTTGGCTTCCAGTTTTCGCTTTCGTCGGTCGAGGTTTTGCCGGCTGAATTTGCCGCGACAACAAGATAGGCGCCGGCCTTGGTTTCCTGCAGAGCCTTGCGCAAGGGAAATAACGTAATCGCCTCGTCGTTGCGGCGATTGTTTGGGACGATCAGCTGTCCTTCCCAGACGAGTTGGCCTTGCTCGTTCTCAATGGCCTGGCGATCGTATTCGTAGAATTCGCGCTGATCGACGACGCCGGTTTGCAGTTGCGACAACAACCGGTCGCCAACGCGAATGACTTTGATGTCGAGCTTGGCGACATTGACCGTCGTAATGGGCACGCCACCGGCGGTGTCACGCGGAAGGACCAGACCGTTGCCGAAGCGCACGAGTGCGGGCTTGTCACGCAGTTCGACGGGGAACGATTCCGCCTTGGTCAGTTTTTCACCGGCGAGTGCTGGCAGACCTGCCTTGAGTTCCAGCGTGTAGGCTTGACCAAAGGCCAGACCCTGGATGCACAAACGATCTTCGGTGACCCGTACGGCGAACGTTACTTCAGGGTCGAATTTCAAATAGTCTTCGTATTTGGTGGCGCCGGAATTATCGAGCTTGCGGGTGAACACCAAACAGGCTTCGGGCGCTTCGCCCGAAGTTTGGACTTCCAGCCTGCGGAAGGCAAAGAACGGTGCGGGTTTTTCAGGGCTTGAAGTGACCAGTGTCGCGCTGGTGTCCCCGGCCGGCGTGCCGGGGGTCCCGGTGGTGCTTGTGGTTTCAAATTCTTCGGAGGGGCCTTGCGGCATCTGTTGGCCGACGTAGCGAACAGACAGGAAAACGGCCGACACGAGTGCGATTACGACGGCTGCGACAATCACCAAGCGCTGCATAGTTGGACCCCAGGGTAAATAGTTTGGCGGCATCATTTTAGTAAAACACTGCGCGCGTTGTTAGCACATGATCGAAATAAATACGCAAGTTCGCAGCTTGGGTTACACTGGTTGGCGATCATGACGGATTTTTGTCGCAAACCAGGGTTGTTTGCGGCATTTCGCGGGCGACGGTGGGGGCCACGGGCTCGAATCAATGTTAGAGAATGAGTCAGTTAAATGGTGTACTCTCCAGACCGGGATGCTTGGGAAGCGAGTACATGTTCAAGCCTGAGTTGAATTGGTTTTTGCCAGTTATTTTTTCTGGTTTCCTGGCGGTTCTGGGTACGGCTTCAGCGCAGCCTTCGGCTCCGGCTGAGCAACCTTGTGGTAATGTCGATGCCACGTTGGGGCGCTCTGCCAGTTTCGGGCCTGTCGATGCGGCGACAGTGCGCCAATTCTACAAGGCTTTTGGGGACGGCTGCGCGTGGACTGAAGACAGCGCGCTTGGCCTGATCGAGGTCTTGAGAGCTTCGGGCGATCACGGGCTCGAACCGACACTATTTCATGCTGAAGCCCTGTATTGGCCGCAAAACCCGGTGACGCCGGACAAAGCGGCCGAACGCGATGTGCTGTTGAGCGATGCCGCACTCAAATATGCGATCATACTCAGCCGCGGTTTGAGCCAAGACCCGGCATTGGCCCTCGATCAGGCTGCCGATTACAGGCCCAATGGCGAGTTGATCGACGGGTTGATCGACGCACTGTATCAGGGTTCAACCGGCGAATGGCTGCGCAGTCTGGCGCCCAGCTACGACGCTTATATACGGCTACAGGCGGCGTTGATCGATTATCGCGCGGTCTCCCAAGCGGGCGGCTGGGAACAACTGCCTTTGAGTCTGGCCAAAAGCAAACGGCGGTCGAAGTCGTTCGCACAGTTGCGGACCCGTCTGGCGCTTGAGGGCGACCTGGCAGTAGATTCCGGTTCAGCCAAATTTGATGAGGCGTTGCACCAGGCCCTTGCGCGGTTTCAGTTGCGAAACGGGATGCGGTCCGATGGCGAACTGACGGTGAAAACGATTGAACGGCTGAATATTTCAGTCGGCGAGCGCGTCGCGCTGATGGCGCTTAATCTTGAACGGTTGCGGGTTTCATTGCGCGATATGCCGTTGACGCGCGTCGAGGTCAATGCACCTGCGGCGACGGCGGTTCTGTTTCGTGAAGGCATGCCGCATTTGAGCATGAATGTCGTCGTTGGAGCGCCGAAACACGAGACGCCGGAGCTCTCGAGCACGATTGATTCCATTGTTGTGAACCCGACTTGGACGATACCGGCCTCTATCATCAAGAACGAAATCAAACCGCTGTTGCGCCGTAATCCGAACTACCTCACTCAAAACCGGATGTATTGGTCGGGCGACCAGCTGGTTCAGGAGTCTGGGCCGCAAAATGCACTGGGCCGGATCAAATTTGATTTTCCCAACCGCTATAGCGTGTACCTGCATGACACCCCGTCACGCAAACTATTCACCGACCCTGAGCGTGCGGCCAGCCATGGTTGTGTGCGGCTGGAGCGGCCACTCGAGCTTGCGGTTGAGTTGCTGACGGGCTCGGCGGATTGGAACCGCGAAGCGATCGAGCAGGCTATACGGGCCGGCAATACGAAGCGCATCGGGCTGGAAAACCCGATGCCGGTCGTCATCACCTACCAGACCGCGTTTGTTGACCACAGTGGCCTGGTGCATTTCCGTGCCGACATTTATGGCCGAGATACTGGGCTTACCTTGCGTTTGGCCGAGCGGGCGGGTGCGCTCAAGGGGGAGCCCGCACAGTGGTGAAGGCCTAATCTGCACCTAGCGCCCTCGCCCGATTCGCTGTATGAACGAGTCGCTTGGGGCTCGGGGGCCGCTGGCAGGTAATCTGCGAGTCATAAACGTGCGGCTGGTATCAAGTTTTATTGCATTTCTGCTGATTTCTGGGTGCTCTTCGAGTTTGGTCAACAAGACCGATCAAGCAGCGATGGCGCGTTACGACGCCTTTCGCGGCGGCAATATCAGTTTGCCGATGGGTAACATCGAGGCGGCCGAATGGACGCTCTATCGAGACTCCGCGTATGAGCATTTGGCGGCCGGCGCGTGGCGAGAGCTTGCCGATCTGATCCAGCGCAAGGGGATCAACAACGATCTCAATTGGTATTATCTGGGCCGGGCCGCCGAAGGGTTGGCGGAGATGGATCTGGCGCGGCAATTCTATGCGCGTAGCATCGAGCGCTCAGCTTCGGAAAAGGCCAGCCATCGCTGCCAGGGAACGCTGGTCAGCCTGTGCGACGGGTTCGAATTTCCAGACGTGACGCATGCGCGGCTGTCGCAATTACAGGCAACCGCGCCCGCCCAACCACAAAGCCCCGCGCCTGCAGGGGCAGAGGGTGCGGCGCCTCATCAGCTGGTACGGACCGGAACGGGATTCGTTGTCGATACGGCTGGCGCGGTGGTGACCAATTATCACGTGGTGCAGCAATGCGGCGCGGTGTCGTTTTTGATGAACGGTGGCAGCTCGTCGCCGGCCACGGTTGTCGCCAGCGATCCGATGAATGATCTGGCGCTGTTGCGGGTGAGCACGAAGTCCAAACAGGCGGCCGTATTCCAGGACGCCGACAAATTGCGCGCCGGCGACGATGTGATCGTGTTCGGCTATCCGTTGCTGGGGCAGCTGGCTAGCACCGGGAATTTGACACGCGGCTCGGTGACGGCGCTGTCGGGGTTGCGTGATGACACGCGCTATTTCCAGATGTCGGCGCCCATTCAGCTGGGCAATTCGGGCGGACCGGTATTGAACCAGTCGGGCCGGGTTACGGGCATTGTGACGTCAAAGTTGAACGCGGCGCGCGAGTTGAAGGCGACGGGTGATATTTCGCAGAACGTGAACTTTGCCCTGAAGGCGGCCGTGTTGCGGACGTTCTTGGATTCCAACAACGTCAGCTATGCGAAGCTCGATGGCGCAAAGGTAGAGATCGTCAAGGCTGGTGCTGCTCCCATTGCTGCGCAGACCGCTGCCGATGTCGGCAAAGACGCCGCGAAGTTCACCGGGATTGTCGGCTGCTATAAGGGTTGAGGCCCACTTTGCGCCAGACGTTAAAGCTTCACCCGGATTCGCGATGCAAGGCCGTGACGCGCATTGAGG
>JANOFD010000187.1:0-1652 GCA_031413455.1 Rhodobiaceae bacterium | reverse complement strand
TGAGGCAACGACGTCGAAGATCAGCGATGATCAGTTGTTTTATTGTCTGTCGCGCGGCATTCCGGCGGAGGAAGCGGTGACACTGATCGTCAACGGATTTTGCCGGGAAGTCTTGCAGAAATTGCCTATGGAATTTGCCGTCGAAGCGCAAAAACTTATCGGCGTCAGCCTTGAAGGAAGTGTTGGATGAGTTTTCTCGAGATCAAAGATCTGCACGCGAGTGTTGGCGGCAAAGAAATACTGAAGGGTTTGACGCTTTCTGTCGGCGAGGGTGAAGTCCACGCGATTATGGGGCCGAATGGATCGGGCAAGTCGACGTTGGCTTATGTTTTGGCGGGCCGTGCCGGGTACGAGGTGACCTCGGGTTCGGTCATGTTTCGCGGGCAAAATTTGGTCGAGATGAAGGCCGAGGAGCGCTCGGCGGCGGGTGTGTTTCTGGCGATGCAGTATCCGGTTGAGATTCCTGGCGTGACCACGATCAATTTTTTGCGCACGGCGTTGAATGAACAAGCGAAGGCGCGCGGCGAGCCGGAAATCGACGCGGTGACCTTTCTGAAACGCTTTAAGGCAGAACGCGAAAAGCTTTCGATGAGCGACGAAATGGTGAAGCGCGCCGTTAACGTCGGATTTTCCGGCGGTGAGAAGAAGCGTAACGAAGTGTTGCAGATGGCGATGTTGAATCCCCGATTGGCGGTGCTTGATGAAACGGATTCGGGTTTGGATATTGATGCTTTGAAGGTTGTGGCAAGTGGCGTCAATGCACTGCGCGCACCGGATCGCAGCTTTCTGGTGATCACGCATTATCAGCGCTTGCTGGATCATATCGTGCCTGATCAGGTTCATGTGTTGGCCGGGGGGAGGATCGTGAAATCCGGCGGCCCGGAACTGGCGCATGAGCTTGAAGAACGCGGCTACGATGGGATTGTAAAGGCAGCGTGATGGCGGCAGCAGAATCTAAATTCAGCACAGCGACGGCGGAAGGCGAGATTGCGGCGTCGTTTGCGAATGTGCGCGCGAACCTGCCCGGCGCCGGGTGGATGCAGCCGTTGCGTGCTGAGGCACTGGCGCGCGTGATGCGCGATGGGCTGCCACACAGGCGATTGGAGTCCTGGAAGTACACGGACTTTCGCGGCAAGTACGCTGGCGGGCTCGCCATAGCTGCAGGTGTTGTGCATTCGGGCGAGCGGCTGTTTGACAAGCTGCAGTGTCACCGGGTGGAAATCAATGGTGGCAGGACCATGAGCGTACCGGCGACGGCAAGTTGCCAGGATGGCTTGGAAATTCTCAACCTTGCTGAAGTTCTCGCCATGCCGTCATTGTGGCTGCGCCAGTGGTTGCAGCCAGGTGAGTTGGTGATGGAGAATTTGAACCTCGCCTTTGCCAGTGGCGGTGTTTTGATCCGGGTTGGCCGGGGCGTGAAAGTTGACCGGCCTGTGGTGCTGCGCTCGTTGCTGTCTGAAGCGGGGACCTCTGCGCACACCCGTGCGGTGGTGGCGTTGGAAGAAGGGGCCGAACTGACGCTGATTGAAGTGGATGACGGATGCGTTGAGCGGCAGAGCCTGAGCACGGCGGTCACTTCGTTTGTTCTTGAACCGGGGGCGCGGCTTGGACACTTGCGGGTGTCGGCGCGCGAAGGCGCGCACCTTGCCATG
>JANOFD010000186.1:0-8155 GCA_031413455.1 Rhodobiaceae bacterium | reverse complement strand
CCCTTGGCCGGGCCGGCTGCTTTGTCGTAGCGCCAGGCTATTCAGCATCAACTTTTGGGTGCCGTTAATCAGCGTCTCACGCAACCACGTCGAAACCGGAAATCGGTTTTCGTCCTCCGGCATATTCGCCAGCGCTGACTTACGCGGCCCCAGGCGAATCGACGGTGCCCAGCCGCCTTCCGGCGCGGCGATATGAACATACTCGCCTTCGACATATCCATTGACGACGCGAGCATTGTCGCCACCGCAGGCAGCCAACGTCAAAGCGGCACAAATCACAACGGCACGCGGCAGCCTCATGACGTTGCTCCCCGCCTTATGCCACGTAAGAAAGTGTCTATGTGTTGATCGGCAAATGCCTGCACCTCGAACGGGGTGTCATCACTCCTCTCAAACGTCGTTTGCCAAATCGCCACAAACAACAGCGGCGCCACTGCTGCATAAGCCGCATTCTCGGCCGACACCGCTCGCAAGCACCCTTCCTCGATGCCCCGTTGGATCACGGACGTGAGAATCCCCACCGCACGCGATATGACTTCGCGCTTGTAAGTGTCCGCCAGTTTCGGGAACCGGCCTGCCTCACCGATGATGAGGCGTGGAAACTTTTTAATCCGCTCATCGCGGGCAATGGCTGCGACCGCGCGCAACAGCCGTTCCAGCAAAACATCGGCCGGTATCGAGGTGTCGCTGGCCGCTGCACGCATCGCCTCGACATTGGCTTGCGGTATCGCTGTAACAAGCGCTTCGAACACGTCTTCCTTGCTGTCGAAGTAGAGGTAGATGGTCCCCTTGCTGACCCCGGCGCGCGCGGCGATATCTTCAAGGCGCGCCGCCGCAAAGCCCTTCTCAAAGAACTCCGAAAGCGCGGCATCCAACAGCTCCGCCGGCCGCGCGTCTTTGCGGCGTTGCCATCGTTGAGATCGCTCAATCTGGGTCATGGTAAATTTAATAACTATCCAGTCATTAAATAACACATCTCAGCCTTGTGAACAAGATTAACGACAGACCAAGGCTCTGAAAATTATAACGCATTGATTTGGTTAGAGATTTTAGCCAATGGGCTGAGGCATGCGTAGACCGCAGACCTATCATGCAGCTAGTGCAGTTGATTTTGCTATAGTGCAAGCTACATACTAGCTACCGAGGCAGAAAAGACCGAACCCGCAGAACTCAAAAGCGAGCAAGGCACAGAAGGAGAGAAGGTAATGAAAACGATGACCACCATGATCGAATGGTCCGCAGTCGCAATCGCACTCTACGCGATGCTTGCACTCGCAGTTCCCGCCGCCGGGGTGGCTTAACGCCACCAAAGCAACCCAAACCTAGACCCCAAGTTCGCAAACAAGGAAAACCGCTATGAAAACCCTCACCGTCATTATTCAGATTTCAGCCATCGCCGTCGCATCATTGCTTGGCCTTTCGTTCTTCACCGTCGGGTCGACGGCTCTGGCATTCGCCGTCTGATTATGACCCATTCACAGACGGGGCCCGCGGCAGATCAACAACCGCTTGGCCCCGTTGCTTTTCAGGACCTCATCGATAACCTCATGGCCGTCGCGCTCGCACAGATGGCGCAGGTCGAGCGGCGCCAGCGCATCGCTCACCGTCACCGCCATCAGGCTTCCCGGCGCAATTCGCCTTAGGGCTCTCTCCGTCATCAACACAGGCAGGGGGCACTTGAGACCCGTAAGATCGAGCTCTGCCGCGTTTTGCCAAAGTGTGCCGGGTTCGCTCATGGCCCAGTCATATCATCTTGACCCGAGAGTGTTTCACCTTCTAAGTCGCACGTAACATCGTTTCAGACATTGCCAGTTGCAGGAAATTTTAGGTGAGTCTTTTCAATGCGGCCGCACGTGAAGTGCGGTTTGTCGGTAATATTGTCAGGCTTTTGCGGCGGATCGGCAAGATCAAGCCAGAGTCCCCCCAAACGGTCGCCGATGTCATCGAGCATTGGGCCGCAGCGCGCCCGAACAACGTCGCCATTTGGTTTGAAGACAAGAAATACACCTACAAGGAATATGACGCTCACGCCAACCGCTACGCACGCTGGGCCCTGTCGGCCGGCCTGAAGCAGGGTGATGCGGTCGCCCTGTTGATGGAAAATCGGCCCGAGTATCTTTTTGCCTGGACCGGCTTGATCAAGATCGGCGTGACGGTGGCGCTCATCAACACCAACCTGCGCGAAAGGGCCCTGGCCCATAGTCTGTCCATCTCTGGAGCCAGGCATCTGGTGTTGGGTACCGAGTTGGTCGCAAACTATGCTTCATGCTCCGGAGAGTTGCAGGAGCAGATGGTCGTCTGGGCGACGGGCGAACCCGTGGCTGGTGCCGAGAACCTGGACGAGGCGCTCCTTCGTCAGTCAGACGCGCCGTTGCCCAAAGACGTGCGCGAAGGGCTGACGGCCGGCGGCAAATGCTTTTACATTTACACCAGCGGCACCACCGGCTTGCCCAAGGCCGCAAACATGAGCCATCTGCGCATTCAGACGATGATGCACAGCTTCGCCGTCGCGATGAAATCGACCGAGCGTGACCGCATGTACGTCGTTCTGCCGCTGTACCACTCCGCAGGCGGTGTCTGCGCGATCGGCTCGACCCTGACAGTTGGTGGCTCCGTCATCATCAAACGCAAATTCTCAACCACCCAATTCTGGGACGATTGCGAGCGCTATGGTGCCACTCAGTTTGAGTATATTGGCGAGCTCTGCCGCTATCTCCTGAACGCGCCGCCTCATCCACTCGAACGCAAGCACACGCTCCGCGTCGTGATGGGCAATGGCCTCAGGCCCGAAATTTGGCCTGCATTCAAGGCCCGCTTCAACATTCCATGGATCATCGAATTCTACGGAGCCACCGAAGGCAACGTCGCGCTTGTAAATGTCGATGGCAAAGTCGGCGCCATCGGCCGTATTCCAGGCTACATGCGCAACGTGTTGAAAACGCGGCTGGTCCGCTTCGACATCGAACACGAACAACCCATACGCGGCCCCGACGGCTTTTGCATTGAAAGCGCAGCTGACGAGGTGGGCGAGGCGATCGGCAAGATCGACGAAGACCGTGGTCGCTTCGAGGGTTACTCCAAGGGCACCGACACCGAAAGGAAAATACTGCGCAATGTTTTTGAGCAAAACGACGCCTGGTTTCGCACCGGCGATCTTTTGCGGCGCGATGCCAACGGCTACTATTATTTCGTTGATCGCATTGGTGACACGTTCCGCTGGAAGGGCGAAAACGTCGCCACCAGCGAAGTCGCCGAAGCGATTTCAGTTTTCCCCGGCATCAAGGAAGCCAATGTCTACGGTGTCAAAGTTCCTGGAACCGATGGCAAAGCCGGCATGGCGGCACTCGTGGTTGCAGGTCCCCCCGATCTGATGAAGTTCAAAGAACACCTCGACAGAAACCTGCCAGCCTATTCGCGGCCCATATTCCTGCGCTTGCAAGGGGAAATCGAAGTCACCGGTACGTTTAAACACAGAAAAATCGAGTTGGTGAAGGAAGGCTATGATCCGCGTACGGTCGCAGATCCGCTCTTCTTCCTCGACCCCATCACCAGCCAATACGTCACCCTGACCCCAGATCTCCTAGATCGCTTCGCCGCCGGCGAGATCAGGGTGTAGCTCAGACTTGCGTGTCCTCAGCGCGCGGCAAGCGGTGCCGCATAAATCTTGCCGGAACCGAATGCTATGTACAAGTGAAGCTGCTTGAGTTCATGCATACCCAAATCGATCCCATAGTCATGGATATCGACAAGCTTCAGCGGAACATCCCTAAACTCCAGTCCGGAAATCGAGAGCAATGGCAACCTGTATTCATACAATTCAAAAAGTTTGTCACCGCCTTGGAATTGCAGAACCCCGGTACGCCGCATTCCCGGCGATTGAGGCGTGAGTCCAAATTCTGTTCGCGCTGTCGAAAGTGACATGATTGTGTAAGGGGAACCCGTCGAGACTTTCGTCTCGACGGGCTTTCCATTCATCTCGACGGTCGCGTACATCAATCCGTCGCGAATTTTAAACGGCAATTCTGCCGCGCTTCGCGCCCAGGCGGCAGCGGGGCGTCCGCATTCGTTCCAGCCATGCAAAGAAACGGATTTTTGACCGTTATCGAACTCGAGATCGAAATACTCCAACAGATCGAGCCCGATCACGGATTCTTCGCTGCTGCCAGCATCGACGTAAAATTGGCGGCGTTTCTGGAAAGGTATTTTGCCAATGCTGACCGCAACAGGCTCGGTGTAGTACTCGGTTTTGGTGCCGTCGTAATTGGTGGAGTAACCGTCGCCGACACGACGGCGCTTTTGAATACCGGCTCTCTCCACAAATTTCTCGCCAAGCTCACTCTGCCAACACATCGTACACACCACTGCCTGGACAGTGTGCCCGTTGACAGTGAGAGGCATGTGTACTTTTCCCGCCGAACCGATGGCGTTTGGAAAAGTATCGAGCAACGGCGTCGGACAGCTCGCGGCGGTGCAAGTTGCACTCGCCGCGAAAAAGGCCAAAATTAGAATCCCCATTCTCCTCATCGCCGCACCCTTTCTTACGTCGAAGCCGGGACGGAGCCAAGCTCACTCCGCCGCGCTCTTCTTGCCCTTCGCTGCTTGCTCAATCGCGTGCTTCTGGATTGTCGCCATCGCAGCGCCCATTGCCGCACCGATATACTTCTCCGAGTGCACCGTCGCGTCGTTATAGCTGTCGGCACGATTGACGTTCGCGCCGTTGATCACCGGTGTCACATGGCGCTGCCAGAGCTCGAACGACTTCTTCGTGTTGTCGAATGTCGCCCAGTTGTGCGCCAGCTGAAGGAAGCAGCCAAACTCGCCCTGTTTGGCCTGCAGGCGCTTGATCTGCGCAATCGCGTCGTCGGGCGTGCCAACCACGATGACGCCATCGCGCATGCCGCGCTCAAGCGGATCGATGTTGCGGTCTTCCGCCGTGTTCGTCGGGCTGATCTTGGCGAAGTACTCCGCCCATTTGTGGAATCCGTATTTGATGTTCTCCATCGCCTGTGCTTTCGTCTCGGCGATGTGCACCGGCCCAACCAGGCGAAGCTTCTCCGGATCCATCCGGCGCCCATTCTCGGCCGCCACCTCGTTGGCGATCTTCCAGTTGATCCCCAGCGCGTCATAGCCGCTGCTTTGGGTTGCCGCCACGCACAGCATGCCGAAGCCATGCCTGCCTGCAAGCTTGCCT
This sequence comes from Rhodobiaceae bacterium, assembly GCA_031413455.1. Classification (GTDB taxonomy): domain Bacteria; phylum Pseudomonadota; class Alphaproteobacteria; order Micropepsales; family Micropepsaceae; genus SZUA-430. Next base: position 2,964 of record JANOFD010000186.1, on the reverse strand, counting down.
CCCGATGGTGTGATACTCGACGCCACACAGATTTCCGGGTGCGGCCATGTATAGGGCCGCAATTGCGAAATCGCATTGTTCAGCGTGAACCACTCCGTCTTCTTTGTCACGCGTTCGCCCGCGAACAATTTCAGGATCACCTCGATCGCTTCGACCATGCGGTCGCGCTGCGTCGCCGGATCGATCCCCATTTGGAACGCGTCCGACGGCAACAGGCCAGGACCCACGCCGAACATCACGCGGCCCCGCGTTTGGTGATCAAGCTGGATCATCCGGTTCGCGACCGTCAACGGATTGTGATAGGGCAGGGAAACAACACCCGTCCCCAATCGAATGCGCTTCGTCCGCTCCGCCGCGGCCGCAATAAAAAGCTCGGGCGAGGCAATAATCTCATAGCCCGCCGAATGGTGCTCGCCGATCCAGGCTTCGTCGTAACCCAGCCTGTCCAGATGCTCCATCAACTCAAGATCGCGATGAATGCAAAGCGTGGGATCTTCATCGATGGGATGAAACGGTGCCAGAAACGTACCGTTACGTAGCTTGATGGTCATGAGAAGGGTCCTGTGAGATGCGTTGGCAATATCGAATGTCTCGCATACTGTCAGCCCATCGCGGCATTGACAACACACGGGTGACCCATGCGTGCAGCAGTCTTCAAAGAAGTCGGAAAGCCACTGGTGATTGAACAGGTCGCCAACCCCGAATGCGGCCCTTCAGACCTCATCCTCAAGGTCAAAAACTGCGGCGTTTGCGGCTCCGACCTCCATATGACCGAAGCGACGTCCATTCAGCCTCTCCCCGCTGGCTCGGTCATGGGCCACGAATTCGCAGGCGAAATCATAGAGGTGGGCTCAGCGATCAAGGGCAAATGGAAGACCGGCCAGCGCGTCGCAGGCTTCCCCTACATCTATTGCGGTGAATGCGCCGGCTGCCGCAATGCCGGTGTCGGCTTCGGCGTCTGCGAAAAAGGCGTCGGCGTAGGCCTGGGCCAAAGCCACGGCGCCTATGCCGAGTATGTCCGCATCGGCGCGACAGGCGCGCACCTCTTGCCCGACGTCCTGAATTTTCAGGAAGGTGCAATGATTGAACCGCTGGCCGTTGGTCTCCACGCCGTCGACAAGGCGCAGATGCCACGCGGCGCCACAGTGCTCGTCATTGGTGCGGGCCCGGTTGGCTTGTCGGTGATGCTCTGGGCAAAATTCCTCGGCGCCCGCCACGTCATCGTCAGCGACAAAGCAGAAACCCGCGCGAAAATGGCAGCCCGCTTCGGCGCCACCGACGCCGTCGATCCGGCGAAGGCATTGATGCCCCAGGTCGAGGTCATCGCAGGCAAGGCGCCCGACATCATCTTCGAATGTGTCGGCACGCCAGGCCTCATCAACGAAGTCATGATGATGGCTCCGCGAAACTGTAAAATCGTCGTCGCCGGCGTCTGCCAGCAGATGGACACGATCCTGCCGCTGATCGGCGTGGTCAAAGAACTCTGCCTGCAATTCGTGCTCGGCTACCGTCCAGCGGACTTCGACTTCGTCATCGACATGATCGCCAAAGACCGCGTCGATGTCGAACACATGATCACCGACGTGGTAAACCTCGATCAACTACCGGCAGCCTTTGACGCGCTGCGCAAACCCGTGCATCAGTGTAAGGTGATGCTGGAGAATTGACGAGGGAGTGAGGTGCCATGAGCGAATTTCCATTCAATTGGACTGATGTTCCAGGCCACGTTTCCTATGTCCTGATCGCCATCTCGTACTATCTCACCAATATCTACTGGTTGCGGGTCACGGCAGTTTTTGGCTTGGGACTTGAGATCGTCTATTTCAGCCTCGCCGGTGGAAACATGGGCGCCGGGATAGCATGGGGGATGATCTTCATCGCCATCAATCTCTACCAGATTTATTGGCTGGTCGATGATAGACGCAAGCTTCGGCGCGTTCAGGACACTCACCTGCTGCGCCAAGGTGTGTTCGCAGGGTTCACCGATGCGCAATTGGCCCGCCTGGTGACCTCAGGCGTCTGGCGGCAGTTGGACCCCGGCACCGTGCTGACGCAAACAGGAAACGAAGTGACGGAATTGGTCCTTATCTGCGACGGACGGGCCATCGTCGATGTCAACGGCGCCATTGTCGCCACGCTGCGCGATGGAGCATTTGTCGGCGAGATGGCCTTCGTTTCGGGAAAGCCAGCCTCTGCCACTGTAATCATTGAACAGCCGACAAAGGCCTTCGTCTTTAACATGGCGCGCTTGCGCAAGCTGGTCGAGACGGATGAACTTGTAGCCGTAGCCATTCACCGCGTCGTTGGCCGTGACCTGGCTTCAAAGCTCAAGGTGCTGAACGAAGAATCCTCAACCCACGCAGCTTAGGTGCGCGGCCGCTTCGCCGATTTCGCTTCCATGTATGTGCGTAGAACGGCATTGATCCGCGTCTGATAACCCTTGCCTGCGCGCTTGAACCAGGCGAGGACTTCCGGATCAAGACGGATGGATGTCAGTTGTTTTGTCAACGGCAAAACGACGCGCGCGTTCTTCCACATCTCTGCTGTCGTAGGCTGTGCGTCGGGATCTGCCAAGGCCCGGCGGTGAACCTCTTCATCAGATAGATTGCGCAGCCGGTCCCAGTCAGATTCCGTCATGCCGTCGACGCGCGTTCCAGTAGATCTCCCGTTCTTCCCGCGTGGCCGGACGCGCGGAGATGATGCGCCGTTCTTCTTCCCGGGTTTCGGTAAAGACAATGTAGATTTCGAGGCCGTTTGTGAAGCCGATTGCGGTTTCGCGGATCTCGTCATATTCAGACCTTTCATCAAAACCTTCTACAATGAAATTTTCAAAGGCGCGTACTGCGGCGTCAAAGGTGATCCGGTGCTTGCGCACGTTTGCCGCATTTTTCTTCGGATCGCGCATCGTCATTGTATATACAAATTGTATCTACACTGTTACGATCCGACAAGCCTGTCCGGAAG
>JANOFD010000185.1:0-2116 GCA_031413455.1 Rhodobiaceae bacterium | reverse complement strand
CCCGCTTGCGGGGGAAGTGGCTGCGCAGCGTAGCTGCTGCAGACGATGGGGGGACGTGTCCATGCTCAGATGTCATTTTCTCCGCCTGTTCGCCTTGAGCGACGCGCGGCGCAAGTCTGACTGCCCATCATGGTCACCAAGCTTACGCTTGGGCGCATCCTTCCACAGACCTTCGCCGATTTCCTTGTTGCGCTTCGGGTGCAACGGATAAAAGCACTTCGAACGTCGCCTTGAGGCCTCCCCTACCGTGATCAGCCGCACGGGTTGCTCCGTATTGTTGATGAAACAATGGGCAATCCCGGTTCGATCTGGAAAACCAACCCCGCAGCCTTCACGCAAGCGGTGAAGTGTGCCGTCGATCCAGACATCCGGCTCCCCCTCAACGACATAGACAAATTCCTCCTCGTCGAATTCCGCATGCGGCCACGAGGTCCGCCGCCCCGGCTGAAGCAGATCATGGCCAACCCCAATACGCGTCAGGCCCAGCGCCACACTCAGATGCGACCACACCGCCATCAACTCGTCATCGCCAGGATAGTGCGAATTATCTTTCGTCATGGTCTTCCAGCCGGCAACGCAGGGCGGTTTGCGCTTGGTGATGCCAGCCTTTAGCGAAGGCCGCCCACGCACAGCGTCGGGAAACCCGTCATGCGGCCCCAACTTGCGAGACGGCGGCTCGACCCACAACTTATCGTTTTTCGTCAGCCACCCGTCCATTTCGCGCGTGAGCGGAAAATGAATCCTTGAATTGTAACGCGAGGCTTCGCCGATCGTCAGCATACGGACGGGTGCATCGGAATTGTTGATCAGACAATGGGCCATGCCATCACGCCCCGGCCAACCCGCAGCATCTCCCGTTTTCATCCGGTAGATTTGGCCGTCAACCCAAAGGTCCGGCGCCCCTTCCAGAATAAACACCATCTCCTCCTCGTCACGCTCCGCATGCGGTTGCGACGAACGCCAGCCTGGCATAATCGTGTCGTGACGAATACCCAGCCGCTTGATCTCAAACCGCGCCGAAAACGGCGCCGTTCGCACCATGGGTTCCTTGGTATGCGGATGCAGGATTGCCTCAGCGCGCTCGATCTCCATCCAATGACGGATGAATGAAGGTTGGGCCGGTAGTGCGCGCTTTGCCATGCGTTTCAAGCCCTAAAAAGGATCGCGCTTGTCATTCTTGTCGAAGCCGAACAGGTCCCAAACCTTCACCATGTGCGGCGGTAAGGGCGCCCTGACTTCCAGCCACTTTCCGTTCGGATGGCGGATACGCAAATACCTCGAGTGCAGCATCAGCTTGTTGGGAATCTCACCATGGCTTCGGGCAGGCGCACCGCCATATTTTCCATCACCGACAATGGGCGTTTCGATCGCCGCACAATGCGCCCGCAATTGATGCGTACGCCCGGTCAGCGGCATCAAGGCCAGCCATGCCATGGTTGTGGCGCTTTCCAAAAACTCGTAGAGCGTTACCGCTGACTTGACGTCTTCCTCTTCGTCGTCAAAGGCGACGCGCACTTTCTCCCGGCCATCATCGGCATCGGCCTTGATCAACGCGGCGTCGATCTTGCCGGAACGCGGAATGGGCAATCCCTGAACAAGTGCCCAGTAAATCTTACGCGTATCCCGCCCCCGAAAAGCTTGCGCCAACGCGGCGGCGGCGCGCACGTTAGCTGCAATCACCAGCACGCCGCTGGTGTCCCGGTCCAGGCGATGGACCAACCGCGGCCGCTCTTCGCCTTCTTTGATGAGCCCCGGCAGCAAACCGTCAACATGGCGATCAGTGTTCGTCCCGCCTTGCACCGCTAAGCCTGCAGGCTTGTTCAGCACGATCACGTCTTTGTCGCGGTAGATCACCATGCTCTGGATCAAGGCGCGATCCTTGGCCGACATCTTGGGCACCGGCTTTTTGCCGGCCTGTTCGTCTGTCGCGACCGGCAATGGCGGCACCCGGACCTTTTGCCCTTTGCCCACCCGGTGACTAGCCTTAACCCGCGCGCCGTCCACCCGCACCTGACCCGTGCGTAGCAATTTTTCCAGACTGCCATGCGTCAATTGTGGAAAGTGACGCGAGAACCAGCGATCCAGCCGCACACCGTCTTCGTCGGCCTTGATGACC
>JANOFD010000184.1:0-1864 GCA_031413455.1 Rhodobiaceae bacterium | reverse complement strand
GCCGACCACAAAGGCTGGAATACTTTCGTTCGCTTGGTCCAGGAATTTATGGGCGATGAACGGTATGAATTTCACCACTTCGGCTCTTCAAAGGTTCTTTCTCGCGGCTGCGTCTTCACTGAAGTGTCAGTAATACGTGATGGGCCACTCGCTATGCAGCAGGCGCTTGCAAACCAGAGGATTGACGCCGCCATTGTATGGTCAATTTGGCCTGAGACGTTTAGCTTCGTTGCTCACGAAGTTTTGGCGTCTGGAGCTGCCATTATTACGAATAGCAATTCAGGCAATATCGCAAACTTGGCTGCCCGGCTAAAAGGGAATTTGGTATGTGCATCAGATAACGAGCTAATGGAGATGTTCCGCGATGAACGAGTGATCGACTTTTTGAATACTAGGAGTTCTCTAGGAGTTCAGTGTGGATCCCAGAGGTTCGGCGCAATGAGCGTCGATCTTCTATCTTCGAGCCAGGGGTGAGCCGCATGAGCGTTCACTGCTTCACAAGCATTTCGCTGAATTATTTGGCCAAGGCCAGAGTGCTCGGGCGCACACTAAAGAAATTTCACCCGGATTGGCGCTTGTCGGTCTGCATTACTGATCTTTGTCCCGAGGGGTTTGAATTGGACCTCGAGCGCGAACCGTTTGACAATGTAGTTTGGACGGAGGATTTTTTGGGGGCAGGCTGTCGTCCCTGGCTTTTTAAACATGATGTTGTGGAGGTTTGTACAGCGGTCAAGGGCCCGATGATCCGCGCCATGACAGAAGGGCGTGAAGACTACATAATCTATCTCGACCCGGACACCGCCGTTTTTAATTCGCTATCTCCATTGCTCGACATCTTGAGCCACAAATCGATAGTGCTTACGCCACACCAACTGACGCCGGAGGCCACGGAAAGCGCAGTCATCGACAACGAGATTTGTTCGCTCGCCCACGGCACCTACAATTTAGGTTTCATCGCCATACGCAATGATGCCATTGGGCGGCAGTTTGGCGCTTGGTGGGAGCAAAGGCTTCTAAAGTTTTGTTTCGATGACAAGCCCGCGGGATTGTTCGTGGACCAAAAGTGGTGCGATCTGATTCCTGCGCTGTTCGATGGCGTAGAGATACTTCGAAACCCTGGTTACAATGTGGCGAGCTGGAACTTAAGCAATAGGAAAATCAATTTTGGTTCCGATGGTTCGATTTCCGTAAATGGTGTTCCGCTTAGATTCTTCCATTTTACTAAGCTTGGTCCTATTGGGGACACCATGACCCAAAAATACGCCCTTGATAACACGGACGTGTACGAGCTTTGGTCTTGGTACAAGCGCCAAGTTGATGATCTGGCGGAGCCCCGAATTCCACGTGGCTGGTGGTACTATGGCAAGTTCAGCAACGGTGAGAATATCACAAAGGCAATGCGAAGGCTCTACCGCAATCGGCCGGACTTGATCGCAGCATTTCCAGACCCCTTCGCGGCGACCCCCGGCGGCTACAGCGAGTGGTACGCGGCTAACGCCTAGGCGCCATCAGTTCCGGCTTGACTTTGTCTTGATAGTTCATTATATGTTCCAATTAGCTCCGCGGAGTTATGTCCGGATACCTACGCGGCTGCGGCTTGACATCGTTAACCGTCCGGCGTGGCCATTGCGTTCTGGTCCGCCTCGTGAGCCCGTGCGAAAAATCATTGCGGGTGAGTGCCCGGAATTGCGCCCGCGTGGCGGCGGTGGTGGCGCAAAAATCCTGTCCTGTTTTTCTGTCCGCGCCGACATCTCCAAGCGGATGAGCCTGGTCAAGCGGGTACAGGCCTCGATGGCGTTGCGTGACGAGTGCGTCAAGGCGCTCGTCGAGCTGAGCGACGGCGGCGACCCGCCCGAGCCTCTGG
>JANOFD010000183.1:0-7072 GCA_031413455.1 Rhodobiaceae bacterium | reverse complement strand
CAGTCAATCAGTTCCTTGATGGGGCCGGGTAAATCCTTGTACGCGACGATAACCGCTAGAAGCTGACCGACATCCAGCTGATTGTTGATCACGAAGTATCCACCGGCGGCGTAAAACACGAAGGGGGTGAATTGGGCGATGAAGTTATTGAGCGACTTTACGAAATACTTTCTACGGTAGAGTTCAAAACGAATTTCGAAAATTCTCGCCAGTCGAGTGGCAATGTCGGCGCGCTCCCAATTGGACGTGCCGAGCACACGAATGTCGGCATTGCCATCAACAATTTCCCCAACGCGCCCTGCCAGTTCCCGCGCCTGAAGCTGACGCATTTTGCCTAGCTTCAGAATTGGCTTGCGCAAGTGGGGAATTACGATCGCCTGCACAACGACAATCGCCCCCGAAACAAGCCCCAGCCAGAAATTCTGTAAGGCAATGAAAATCAAAGCCGTCAACGCTTGTCCCGCTAAAAATACGGGCCACACGATTGCATCGCCCGTGAAGCCGCCCAGTGGCTCGACCTCGTCTTTCACCATTGAAGCTATTTCCGCTTGTTTGACTTTGCGGATGTGCGAGGGCGGGAATCGCAAGACCCGATCGATCAACTCGTAACGGAGGCGGCGGAGCAAGCGCTCTCCCAACCGCCCTTTCATCGTGTTGACCAGAAATTTCAAAAATCCATTGAACCCTACCAGTGCCAGAAACGAGAAGCTCAAGGCCAGCAAAAACGGCAAGCGCTCAAGGGCGACACCTTCAAACGCGACCCATTGATTGCTGGCTTGCGTTGCGAGCCAAGAAGGCACTGAAATTACGAGCCGCATGAACTCCTGGGTGGCATCGGGCGTGGCAAACCCCTCTCCCATGATGGGGCCGTTGACGATCAATTTTGGCAGTGACAGCGTCAAAAAATAGAACGGTTGCGCCAGGATGGCGATGCAGAGAATCGTCAGCTGATCCCGGCGGGAATGCTGCCAAATATAGTTATAGAGTGTCGGTTGCGTCGCCATTCAATGGTGCCAGGTCCGTCTCGAGGCCAAGGAAAACACTTACGACGTTTCGCGCCCTTCCGCATTTCAATTGTCCATGCGAGATTTACACGAGATTGATTGCAGACACTGTCACAAGAGGTTTAACCATTTCCAGATCAAACGGGCGAGTCCTGATCTATAGCCATGACAGTTTTGGGCTTGGGCATATCCGCCGCTGCCGGACCATTGCGCATGCACTTGCCGAGGCGGTGCCGAAACTCAAGGTTCTCATCGTTTCGGGGTCCCCGATCATCGGGAGTTTTGATTTCAAGACGCGGGTGGATTTCGTCCGGGTGCCGGGCATCATAAAACTACGCAGCGGAGAGTATGTGCCGCTGGGGCAGCACGGGGCCGTGCAAGAAACTACCGCTTTGAGAGCATCGCTCATCCGGGAAACCGCTTTGAATTTTTCCCCCGACATTTTCATCGTCGACAAGGAGCCCTTGGGTCTGCGGGGTGAACTTGCGGACACTCTTTCGGATCTGAAAGCGCGCGGTACAAGGCTTGTTCTGGGATTGAGAGACATTCTGGATGACCCCGGCGCCCTTGCCGAAGAATGGCGGCGCAAAAACGCGGCGCCTGCGGTTGAGAATTTGTACGATAATATTTTGATCTATGGACTTCAGGACATCTACGACCCCTTGCAGGGCTTGGGACTGTCGAGCGAGGCGCCGCTCAAAACGACATACACAGGCTATCTGCGGCGGACACGCCCGGCCGCGCGGTCTGCAGCGATGCCAAAAGACATCGGCCAAAAGCTGCTGATCACCCCTGGCGGCGGTGGTGACGGCGAAGTGCTTATCGATTGGGTGCTCTCGGCATACGAGCGCGATTACAAAATCCTTCCGCCTGCGCTCATCGTGTCGGGACCGTTTATGCGCGGAGACGCCCGACATGTTTTCGAGCGGCGCATTGCTGCGATACCAACGCTGAGCAGTTTGACGTTTGAGCCGCGCATGGAGCATCTGATGGCCGAGTGCCTCGGCGTCGTTTCAATGGGTGGATACAACACTTTTTGCGAGATCTTGTCCTTTGACAAGCGGGCGCTTTTGGTCCCACGGCACACGCCTCGTCTGGAGCAAACCATACGCGCCGAAGCCGCAGAGCGGCTTGGCCTGTCGAGCAGACTTGCAGAGCCGGAAAACGGCGCGCCACTCGACATTGACCGCATGAGCCGCGCCTTGAGGCAATTGCCGTTGCAGGATCTTCCTTCAGCGCGGGCAAAACCTGGCATGCTCGATGGTTTGCAGAGCGTCACCTCGTTGTGCAAACACTGGCTGTCGCTGACCGAGAGGCGTGCTGAACGCTGATGCCGGGCGAGAAACTTGCCATTGTTGTGAAAGGCTTTCCCCGGCTTTCAGAAACGTTTGTGGCCCGCGAACTCGCGGCGCTGGAGGCACGGGGAATTTCATTTACACTGCACGCGTTGAGAGCGCCCGGCGCCGATAGCGGGCTGGTGAATCACGACGTGAAAGCGGTGCCGCAATATCTGCCGGAATATCTGCATGAGCATCCGTTTGCGGTGGCATCGGCAGTTTTGTCCGCCGCACAGCGCCCCAACTTTGTCGCGGCGTGGCGCAAGTTCCGGCTGGACCTGGGTTTGGAGTTTACGCGGGGGCGCATTCGACGCTTTGGGCAAGCCTGTGTTCTTGCGATGCAGCTGCCAGAAAGCGTCAGGCACATTCACGCTCATTTCGCCCATAGTCCGGGATCTGTTGCACGTTACGCAGCAAGTTTGCGCGGCATAACGTACAGCGTATCGGCGCATGCCAAAGACATTTGGACGGCTGCGGATTGGGACCTGAGGCACAAGCTTGACGATGCCGCATTTTTTACGGTGTGTAATCGAGCCGGGTTCGAGCGGCTGAATGAATTGCAGAGTTCCGGCACACTGCATCTCATTCATCACGGCGTGCCGCGCGAGTTGATCGTTGCCGCGCCGCGATTCCAGTGTCGCGACGGCTCGCGGCATGATGATCCGGTTCGCATTGTGGCGGTGGCGCGCGCCGTCGATAAAAAAGGCCTGCGCCACCTGCTAGGCGCGTTGCAACGGATTCCGCCTTCGCTTGCATTCCGGCTTGATCACTATGGCGGGGGCGAGCTTTTGGATGAGTTGAAACAAGCCACGCGCAATTTTGACCTTGAGGCGACGGTCACCTGGCATGGCGCTGTAGCGCATCGCGTGATCATTGAGGCGCTTGATCAATCTGATTTGTTCGTGATGGCGAACCGGGTGAGCGGCGACGGCGATCGCGACGGCATACCCAACGCGTTGCTGGAAGCCCAGGCGCGCGGCGTTTGTGTGCTGGCGTCGCGGGCGGGCAGCGTTGATGAAGCAGTGACGGACGGACATTCCGGCCTGTTGGTCGAGCCCGGCGATGAGGACGCATTGCTGCAGGCCTTGTGTGCGCTGGTGCGCAATCCGGAGGAACGATCTGCGTTTGCGACAGCGGCGATCACACAACGGCGCCAGACATTCGATGCCGAAGCCGGATATGATGAGATCGCAAGACTTTTGAACGAGCGGATGCAAGCTTGATGCGCGCGGTCTTTTACGCTCCCATGGCCAACGCCGACACGAGGACACCATCTGGCGTTTCTCGTATGGGTGGCCTTTTCGTGGGTGGGTTGCGTGCCGCAGGCGTAGACTTGGATGTGCCCAGTTTGGTTCGAACATACGAGGGGTCGGGTGATGCACTGCGCCAGGCGGCGCTCCGCGATGTCTCGAAAAGCCGTGCACGCGAACTGATATCCAAGATTGAGCGTGGCGAGCTCGCCCGGCCAGATTTCTGGTTCAGCTATCACGTGTATTACAAATCGCCGGATTGGATCGGGCCACTGGTCTCAGATGCTTTGCGCATTCCTTATGTTGTCGCGGAGGGCTCGCATGCACCCAAGCGTGCGAATGGGGCGTGGAAACTTGGGCATGAAGGAACGGCGCAGGCTTTGGTCAGGGCTGATTTGTTGTTGGCGATGACCAAATTTGATCGCGTATGCCTGGAGCAACTTTCACCTGGACGGGTACGCGATCTGAAACCCTTCATTGATACAGGTGCGTTCGAACCGTTGGCTCATTCCTCATTCCAAGATCCGCCGCATGTGCTCTCTGTGGGTATGATGCGCAACGAGAGAAAACGGGACAGTTTTCGCTTGCTGGCCGAAGCCTTGCAAATGCTTGGCGATATTCCGCTTAGACTTACGATTGCAGGTGATGGACCCTTTCGTGGTGAAGTCGAAAGTTTTTTTGCGACGCCCAGCCCGGCGCATGGCTTGGATTTCGCGGGGGCTGTTCACGTCGAAGCCATGCCGGGCCTGATGAGGAGCGCAGATATTTTTGCTTGGCCAGGTCTCGGTGAAGCATACGGGTTGGCCTATCTCGAAGCGCAGGCCGCCGGGCTTCCGGTAGTGGCGTGCCGGGATCGCGGTGTTCCTGATGTTACGCAGGAGGACGTGACCGCGCTGCTGAGCCCTTCAGGCGACGTTGCGGCGTATGCCCGCAATTTGCGCCGGGTGTTGACGCAGCCGCTGTTGAGGCGATCAATGGGCGAGAGTGCCCGGCGTTTTGCCTTTCAGGAGCGCAGCGTCGCGGTGGCGGCGGCGCGCCTCAAGAGCCTCATTGGCGAGATTTTACAGTGAGCCGCCGCGTCCTTATCTGGGTTCAGCACCTTTTGGGGTTCGGGCATTTCGCCCGTGCACGCGTGATATCGGAAGCGCTTCGCGATGCTGGGTTTCAGGTCACGCTGGTGAGCGGCGGTTTCACGCCAGCTGCCGCCGTTCCATCTGGAATTGACTTTGTTCAATTGTCGCCCGCACGAGCCAAAAACGAACTCTTCGACGAAATCGTCGATGAGCATGGGCAGCAACCGGCCTCCCAATGGTACGAGGCGCGGCGCGAGGCTTTGCTGGCGGCCTTTCATCGGGTCAGCCCTGATGTTGTGATCACTGAAACTTTTCCGTTTGGGCGCCGCCTGGTCGAACTTGAAGTGTTGGCTTTGCTTGATGCCGCGGAGCGTTGCGTGAATAGGCCCCGGATTATTTGTTCGGTCAGGGACGTTTTGCAACGACCGCGCAAGCCTGCGCGGGCGGCCGCGATGGTTGAACGTGCCTGCCGCTATTACGATGCGGTGATGGTGCATGGTGATCCAAACCTATTCCGCCTGGAACAAAGCTTTCCTGAGGCGGCGCGCCTTGCGGATCGTTGCAAGTACACCGGTTATATTTGCAAGAAGATGCCGGCAGCCAAAGGCGCAAGGCATGAGATACTTGTTTCAGCCGGCGGCGGCGCTGCGGGTAACAGTGTGATCGCTACAGCGATTGAAGCGCGCGCCATTTCGAGATTGCGAACGCGGCGTTGGACGATTGTAAGCGGCCCGCTTGCGGACAGCGCGGGTTCTTCCGGTGATGTTGATTTTTCGATTGTTCGGGAATTGCCCGATTTCCCTGCGCGGCTGGCCAATGCCGCGTTGTCGATCAGCCAGGCTGGATACAATACACTCCTGGAGACAGTTGCCGCCCGCACCCCGGCGATTGTCGTTCCCTTTGAAACCGACCGCGAGCAAGAGCAAATCACGCGGGCGCGGGTGTTTGAACGTCTGGGTCTGGTTCGATTGTTGAGTAGCCACGAGCTGGAACCCGGCACTTTGGCCCGCCTTGCAGAAGAAACTGCCAACTCATGCGTTCCCGAGCATGAAATTGACTTCGGCGGGAGAGAGGGAACAATTCGGGTTGTGATGGAAGTGCTATCGCCATGACAGGCTGGGACCGCGTCCGCGACGAACTTGATATCTGGGCGGCGGAGGAGCGCGTTGCTCAATTCTGGTGGCGCGACGATGACGCACAAGATGTTTCGGTAAGTTTGAAACGCATGCTTTCCATTGCGCAAAACTTTGATGTCAGCGTTGCCTTGTCGGTCATACCGGTTGGCGCGAAAGCCGGGCTGGTGAAGTATTTGCAGACTTCGAAGCAAGCGCAGGTCCTGGTGCACGGCTATGCGCATAAGAACCACGCGCGAGAAGGACAAACCAAACGGGAGCTGGGCGGCGCCCGCGCTTTGAATGAAATCGTTGAGGACCTTGCGAAAGGGCTAGCCTTGGCGCGTGCGTCATTTGGCGAGCGTGCCCTGCCGGTCATGGTTCCGCCCTGGAACCGCATTACGCCCGGAGCTGTGGAGGCCTTGCCCAGACTTGGCTATCGGGGAATTTCGACGTGGAAGCCCCGGTTGAGAGCCAAACCGCATGCCGGACTTATGCAAGTCAACGCGCATCTTGATGTCATCGATTGGCGGCGTGGACGGCTTGTCAAAAGCGAGGCACAGATTGCCGGATTGTTATTGAAGAAACTCAGGTGGCGCCGTGCGAACCCGAAGCGTGCAAGCGAGCCTTTGGGGTTGCTGACCCATCACCAGCTATGGAGTGCTGAAAAGGAAACCATTATAGTGCAGCTCTTTGGTATCACGCGCGGGCATCGGGCTGTGATCTGGCGTCCGGCGACATCGGTGTTTGGGCTTTGACGGATCGGAGCGTCCATCGTTGGCCAACAGGCGCCTTATGGGGTGATCTTATCCGGGGGGCGATTGCATTTTTCGTTTGTGTGTTTTTTCTGCTGCTCATGCCCGATTTGTCTTATGCTTTCCTTGGCCTTTTGTGCATCGCGGTGCTGTTTGCGTTTTACTTTTTCGAGAGTTTGTCACGTCTGCTCAGTTCGGTTGAGATCGATGAATCCGGTATTACTGTTACCGGTGGATTTTTCGGCCGCCGGAACATCAAATGGAGCGGACTTGAGCACTTCGAGCTTCGGCATTTTGCCTTGGGTCGCACACGCAGACTTGGGTGGATGGATTTGAAACTGAAAGGCTCCGGCAGCACCATTTTGTTAGACGACAATCTCGACCGGTTTGACGGCGTGCTGGCGCGCGCATGGATGGCCGCGCAGGAGGCAGGGATAGACGTTTCGGAGGTCACGCTGGCCAATTTGGTACATTCAGGGCTAAGTGTCCGTGGGGACACCTAGCCGGATGAGCGATATTCTTACAATCGAAAACCTGACCG
>JANOFD010000182.1:0-1805 GCA_031413455.1 Rhodobiaceae bacterium | reverse complement strand
GTGCGGCTTGCGATGTACACGGACAAGCCGGACGCGACCCAAGTCAAGTCGCTATCAGCATTCTTCCTGGACGCGATGTCAGGCAAAGAAACTTATGGCGTGGGGCGTTACCTTGACATCGACGTCGAGGGCATACCCGCCAAACTCACGATCGATTTCAACCGCGCCTACAATCCAAATTGCGCGCGATCGCCGCATTACAATTGCCCGCTTGCGACCGACAAAATTCCAGTGAAATTGAGAGCCGGCGAGAAGGCACCGCCCAAGCATTGAGACAAAAACGCCAGTGTTGCATTGCAGCATCATTAGGCATAAAAGTACTAAATCACTCGGAAAATTGAAATTTTATTAAACCTATTTGTCGGTTTCAAGAGAAATTCGCGACGGTTTATATTGCGACGCACAACGACTCAGTGATATTCGGCGTTTAGAATTGTCACAAATATGATCGAGGACATCATGGCTGCCACTGTCACCCCCATCGGCGTGAAAGAAGCAAAAATGGCCTACAAAGATCTCTATGAGATTGGCGAGATTCCGCCGCTTGGTTATGTGCCGTCAAAAATGTACGCGTGGGCCATCCGGAAGGAACGGCACGGCGAACCTGAAAAATCCATGCAGATCGAGGTCGTGCCGACGTGGGAACTTGATAGCCACGACGTGCTCGTTCTCGTGATGGCGGCCGGGGTAAATTACAATGGCGTTTGGGCCGGGCTTGGCACACCTGTGTCGCCGATCGACAGCCACAAAAATCCGTACCATGTCGCGGGCTCCGACGCGTCAGGTGTCGTGTGGGCCGTAGGTTCGAAGGTGAAACGCTGGAAGGTGGGCGACGAGGTCGTCATTCACTGCAATCAAGACGACGGCGACGACGAAGAGTGCAACGGGGGAGATCCGATGTTCTCGCCCTCGCAACGCATTTGGGGATACGAAACGCCGGACGGATCGTTCGCGCAGTTTTGCCGCGTGCAGGACCGCCAGTTGATGGAGCGTCCAAAGCATCTGACGTGGGAAGAATCGGCTTGCTATACGCTGACCTTGGCCACGACTTACCGCATGTTTTTCGGGCACCGTCCCCATATCTTGCGCCCAGGTCATAACGTTTTGGTGTGGGGCGCGTCGGGCGGGCTCGGTTCGTTTGCCGTGCAGTTGTGCGCGGTTTCAGGGGCGCATGCGATCGGCATAATCTCAGACGATAGCAAGCGCGACTTTGTGATGAGCCTGGGCGCCAAGGGCGTCATCAACCGTAGCAATTTCAAATGTTGGGGAGCGATGCCGCAGGTAGGCACCCCCGCCTATGACGAATGGACCAAGGAAGCGCGCAAGTTCGGCAAGGCGATCTGGGAAATCACCGGCAAAGGCAACGACGTCGATTTTGTGTTCGAGCATCCGGGCGAAGCAACGTTCCCGGTGTCATGCCTGGTGGTCAAACGCGGCGGCATGGTCGTGTTTTGCGCGGGCACCACGGGCTACAACATCACCTTCGATGCGCGTTATGTGTGGATGCGCCAGAAGCGTATTCAAGGTTCGCATTTTGCGAATTTGCAACAGGCTTCTCAGGCAGGCAATCGAAAATCAGCGTGCAATCAGGCTGCAAGCCGGGATGCACCATCGCCTTGAGGGATTCGATCACTTTGCGATCCACCCCCTTGCCCCCGCCTTGATAAGCCACGGTGGCATCGGTGAACCGATCGCACACGACCCAGGTACCGGCCGCAATTGCCGGCTGAACGCGTTTCTTGAGATGGTCGTGGCGTGCAGCGAACACCAACAGCGTCTCGGCGAGCGGATCCATGGGCTCGTGC
>JANOFD010000181.1:0-1401 GCA_031413455.1 Rhodobiaceae bacterium | reverse complement strand
CCGCTGAGGGTGATAGGGTTCATTGCAACTCCTGCTCGATTGCCCACAGGCGGTCCTGACCCCAATGCGGGCGATTGATGTTGACACGAAATGACGGGACGCCCCAAAGCCCGAGCCCAAACAGCTCGGCGCGGTTGGCCTCGGCAACCTGGCGCCAGCTTTCGTCACCGAGCGCCTTGGCGACCACGTCACTGGCGACACCGGCGCGCGAGGCGATCAAGGCGAGCCCCGCATCCGAACCCGCATCGATGCCCTCGGCGAATGCACCGCGCAGAAACGACTCCGCGAAATCTGGGCCTTTGCCGATTCGGATGGCGTGGTGCAGGACGGCAAGCCCGCGCTCGGTCGGGCGGCCGACCGGATCGACGACCGTGCCGAAGGGCATGCCAAGCCGCTCGGCCTCACGCTTTGAATCCAGCGTGATGTAAAGACGCTTTGTCGGCGGAACGGGAAGGCCGCGCATCACCATCGGCAGAACGAAACGCAAGCGCAATGTGGCACCATAATGTGCAGCAAGTTTTCGCACCCGCGGAATCGCGAGATAGGTGTAGGGGCTGCGAAACGATAGAAAATAATCGAGTGTCACGCCGGATTGTTGTCGAGCGGGCCCCGCGCACTCCACATCTTTCACGGGCGCGATGGGTGTGAAAACAGCGGACTTTGACAAGCCCGCAGCGTGGAGCCGCTCTTCGAGAAAGTGCAACCGGTCAACGCCCCAGTACCATTCGCCCTCGAAATAGAACATGGCACTGAGATAGTGACCCAGCCGTTTGCGCAGGGCGTCGCCGCCTTGCTCCAGATTGGGTGGCGCAATTTCGGGCCCGGGAAATCTTATTCCATAGGCCTTAGCCAGAAGCGCCGCGTCACTAACAGCAAGCCCTTTGAGCATTTCCAGTTCGGGAGCGGCGGCCGCGTCGGGCGGCGAGACGAGGTGCGACCTGAGCGTGATGTTGTACTTCGCTGTTAGCGCTTGCAGGATCTGGGCCGCGAGCTGCGAATAGGGGTCATCGGGCTGGTGGAAATAGTGGACAACAGCCTCCCCACCAAATGCGCGGCCAAACCCGTGCCACCGGCGACGTAATGAGCGCAGGCCCGGGCTGGTGATGATGGAGCTAATCGTACGGCTAACTGTCGCGCGCATGCGGATTTTGCCAAGCCTCAAATATTGACACGGCCAATGTCACTACAATCGCGACGGTATTGCAAGCCCCGCGTGGGAGCGTTTAGGTTCGCGCGCGCAGGCGTTTTTTCTTGGCGTTGGCGTTCATGTAGTCGCGCAACGCGGCGTTCATCTGCGTTTGATACTTGACGCCGCGGGTGCGAAACCAGTTCAACACATCAACATCGACGCGAATGGTGATAGGCCGTTTGAAAGGCCGCATGTTTTTGAGCTGCGCTTCC
>JANOFD010000180.1:0-2656 GCA_031413455.1 Rhodobiaceae bacterium | reverse complement strand
GATCCACGGCATCACGGCCGCTTTGCTGATCAATTGGGGTCTCATGGCGGCGCTCGCGATCGGCTTCGCCTTGTCGCTTGCGGCGCCCATCAAGGCCAAATCCCAAGGCAGCGGTCCTGTATGATGCACACCGAGATCTTGGCCGTTCACATCGGTATGGGGACGCTCGGCGTTCTGACGGGCGCGGCCGCGCTGCTGTTTCGCAAAGGAAGCGGACCGCATCGCGTTGCGGGCACCGTCTTCGTCCTCTCGATGCTGTTCATGGGGGCGAGCGCCTCCATTCTGGCGGTGATGAAGCCGCAGCCCGGTATGGTCGTGGGCGGACTCATGACCATCTACTTCATCGCGACCGCCTGGTTGGCTGGCCGCCGCAAGGACGGCGAGACCGGCGCGTTCGAGATCGTCGCCTTCGTCGCCGCACTGGCACTTGCCATCCTAATTGCAATAGGCGCCTACGCGCTCGCCACGGGCGCGACGAAGGCGCCGAACCCGGTCTTCCCCTATGCGCTTTACGGCGTCAGCAGCGCCATGGTGCTCGCCGCGATCGGCGACTTGAGCGTGATCTGGCGAGGCGGCCTTTCCGGCGCGCAGCGCATCGCGAGGCATTTGTGGCGCATGTGCTTCGGCCTGTTCATCGCCGTCGGCTCGTTCGCGGCACAAGGCGCGGCCAAGGTGTTGCCGCAGGGCGTGGGCTTGCCGGTGCTTCTCGCGTCCATGATCCTCGTCCTCGGCGTGATGTTCTATTGGCTCGTGCGCGTGCTTTTGACGAAGTGGTACAGCGGCCGCGCGGACAAAGCGGCGTAGATTCGGGAAGGAACTCGGTCGAGTTCCGCTCTTGGCACGGCTTGTCCGCCCTTCTTCCCGCGTTCAAAGGGAATGATTTCCTGCACATCTGGCGTCGGACCCGTTCGTGTCCGCGAAATTAGAATCTTCACGTTTTGCTGCAGCCGCTTGCTATTCGCGACGCATAGGCGCACTTCAAATTCACTCAGGGACCGGTACCCAAAATGATCAAGCAAGCCAAATCGCAAGAATCCATCCAAGAGACCATTATGATTGAACTACGCGCCATATCTTGTTGCGGCGCCGTCGATGACATTGGTATCGAGGTCAACTGGGAAAGACCGTCAGGCTTCACCAATTGGTGGGTGACGCGGATCAGGTATCAAAGCACGGCGTTTCCGCATGCCGATATCGCCGCTTCCGAGAATGAGATCTCCCGGATCGAGGCGCATCTTCAAGCGCGGTATTTCATCGAGTCAAATGACGGGTTCTCGCTCGGGACGCGCGTTTGAAGGCGCCTATTTATCTAAACGAACAAAGTGTATTCGGGCTTGGGGAACCAAACAGCGCGGAACGAAATTCATTGCATGGAGTTAACGTCTTGTAACTGCCCCAACACGGATGATTAACACTATGTTTGATCCTACTGAGTACCTGCGCAAAGCTTCCGGCGCGCGGACAATGGCGCATCAGATGGCCGATGAAAGCACCAAACGCACTTGGACGCAAATTGCAGACGATTATGAGCGCATGGCCAATGATCGCGTTTCCCACTTGGCGTTTACACGCGACGCGCCGTTCGAATCGGGGGAGGGTGAATTCATCGACACGGTCAAACCGGCGTCAAATCTTGCGTAATTCCCTCAGCTGATGCGGAACGAATTTTGCTTCTTTGCGTTTTGAACTTGACGGCGCGCGCCATTTTTGCCTCGCACGCCGGCGCACAAGGAGTGTGTAACCATGCGCACGCAATTGATCGTCGTTTCGGCTTTCGCACTGGTTCCTTTCCTGGGCACCTGCGAAAATGGCGATGGAGGTGATATTCCCCGTACTTTGCCGCCGTCCTCGACTGGTGATGCAGTCGCGAAGCCTGACGAGGCTCCGGCACAAACCAATAAAAAGCCAATCCGAGGGAAGGGCCCGGTGTACGAGACGTGAGCGCGCGACGGCAATTTCCGCAACGGCTTGTGCGCGTCTTTAATTGACTTCAATTGATTTGAAGGATTGTTACGCGGAGCCGCAGAGGACGCGGAGGGCGACGGGTCGCGTCCAAAGGGCGGGCAAGTTGCCCAGCGTTCCCAGAGAGGGATTTCCTGCACATCTGGTGTCTGACCCCAGTTCTTCACAGTTCTTCAAGCGTGCGGCAGGCCCTGGAGTGGCGACGCTTCAAGCTTTTGGCGTTAAAGCGCCTCGATTGCCGTCTGGCATGGGGAGGCTGGTTGGTCGGCGCGTTTCATCGTGTCGACGACGCGTTGTTTGTCTCCAGGCTTCAGGTCGATTTCGCTAGCGATAGATTTGATCAGGGCGTTGGCCTGGTCCTGGGTGAGGGAGCCGCCTTCGACAGCTGTGTCGATGACTGTGCAGGCGCCCAGATAGGCACCACCAGCGCCGCCGACGACGCCGCCGAGAACGATCCCGGCCGTTCCGCCCAATACGAACACCAACAAGAAAGCTAAAAACCTGCCCATGTGACGTTGCTCCTCAGCTGTGTGCACACAGTATGTGGCGCGTCGGGGCTGATTCGCAAGCCCTGCGACCGGTGTGAATGCGTTTTCTCCGAATTCCGTGATGGCCTGGCTCTTGACCCGCCACCCAGTCGGCTCGCGTCCGCGAGGCAAAATGACTCTCGCATTGCTGGCGAACAGGTCTCTCA
>JANOFD010000179.1:0-1440 GCA_031413455.1 Rhodobiaceae bacterium | reverse complement strand
CTTCATCGTCTCGTCCCGGTTCATTTGAGACGGGTCCCACACGGAAAGGGCACACATGGCCTCATTCCCGACTCCGAGCGCGCGCCTCCGCCGGCCGATGGTCCTCGTGATGGCCGGTGCAGATTTCAACCGATTGGGCTTGGGAGATTTCGGACGCCCTGGGAATTTCTTTGAGAGGCAGATTGCGCGATTCACCTCGCAATACCGGGCGGCTCAGACCGAGGACATTCCAGAGATGGAACGGCTGATCGAATGGCTGCCGACTCATATTCCTCATGAGGCCAGTGTGTCTATCGCCCATGGCGACTTCAGACTCGAGAACACTATTTTTCATCCAACCGAGCCGCGCTTGATTGCGGTGCTGGACTGGGAGCTTTCAACGATCGGACATCCGCTGGCGGACCTGGCCTATAATTGCATGGGTTATCATGTGATGAACCCGCGCCAGGGCGGACTGGTGGGCGTTGACTACGCGGCGACAGGGATACCCGCCGAGGCTGACTATGTGTCTCGCTATTGCTCGCGGACCTCACGGCTTTCGATTGAGCACTGGCCGTTTTATCTTAGCTTTGCAATTTTCCGGTTAGCCTCCATCGCGCAGGGCGTGTTTAAGCGCGGCCTGGATGGGAACGCCAGCTCGGAAAACGCAGCCACTTACGGCAACACTTGCAGGCTTCTGGCGGCCAATTCCTGGCGTTTGGCCCGCACGACTCTCTGACGCTGCTTTCCGCGAAATATGGTTGCTGAATTGTTGAAAAATGTCCCGCCAGAGCGGAATACGCCATTTTCGACGCATCCGCTTCAATTCAAAATTACAGCTTGTGCCTTAGATTTGGTGACATGTTCAAGCGTGACGTGGGCGAGGACGGAACGTGTCTACTGAATCCGATGAACCGTTGAGTGGAAGTGGGGCCAATCCATCACCGGCATCTGCGGCCGTGCAGCTGCTGGAACTTGGGACGCATTTCGCGCTGGCGGAACGCGCCGCCCATTTCGGCTATTGGCGCCAGGAAATCAGCTCGGCGCAGCCGCACTGGTCTCCCGGTTTTTTTGCCATGCTGGGCCTTGATCCTGATGATGTCAGACCTTCCAGCGAGTTTCTGGTCCGCCATATTCATCCTGATGACCGGGTCAGGATGGCGGAAGAGGTGGCCGCCGCCATGGCGACTGGCAGGGCATTCTACTATCGCACGCGAACCTGGAGGTCAGGTCCGGAGGAACGCGTGTTCGATACTCATGGCGATGTTGAGCGAGCGCCAGACGGCAAAATCTCTGCTCTGCTGGGCGTGGTTCGAGAAGTGACGCGTGACGTCGCGGCTGAGCGCAAACTGAAGGAAAGCGAAGCGGCGCACCGGTTCATGACCGAGGAAGCCACGGATATTATTTCACGACATGGGTGCGATGGCGTGCCGACATTCATTTCACCTGCCATCCATCGGA
>JANOFD010000178.1:0-1024 GCA_031413455.1 Rhodobiaceae bacterium | reverse complement strand
TGATGGGGTGGCCGCAAGGAACGTTTGCTTCGAAAGTGGTGATAGAAGGCGATAAGGCCGAAGTTACGCGCGAAGTGGATGGTGGTTTGCAAACCGTGCGCCTTACTCTGCCCGCCATCGTCACAACGGATTTGCGCTTGAATGAGCCGCGCTATGCATCGTTGCCAAACATCATGAAGGCGAAGAAGAAGACGATTGACGAAAAGACACCGGCTGATTTTGGTGTCGATGCGACGCCACGCCTGAAGGTTCTCAAAGTCAGCGAGCCGGCAAAGCGTAAAGGTGGCACGAAAGTGAAGTCGGTGCAGGAACTGGTCGAAAAACTGAAGAACGAAGCGGGGGTTATCTGAGATGGCCGTTCTTCTGATTGCCGAGCACGACAACAAATCACTCAAAGATTCAACTTCCAAAGCCATGACTGCCGCGATCGCGCTAGGCGGCCCAGTCGATATTCTGGTGGCTGGCCATTCTGTGCGCAGTGTCGCCGATGCGGCGGCAAAGATTACCGGGGCGTCCAAGGTTTTGCTCGCCGACGATACGCAGTATGCGCATCAACTGGCCGAAAATATGGCGGCGCTAATCATTGAACTTTCCGGCAAGTACGATGCGATTCTGACAACTGCATCCCCTAGTGGCAAAAGCTACATGCCGCGCGTGGCGGCGGCGTTGGACGTGCCACAGATTTCGGAAATAGTCTCAGTCGATGCCGCCGATACATTCACCCGGCCGGTTTATGCCGGTAATGCGATGCAACAAGTGCAAGTGCCTAGCGGTACGAAGAGGGTTATCACGGTTCGCCCGACAGCTTTCAAGGCGGCCGAACTGAACGGGACGGCCGCAATTGAAACAATTGGCGCTGCAAAAGGCCCCGGCATCTCGGAATTTGTGCGTGAGGAATTGTCGAAATCCGAGCGGCCAGAACTTGCGGGCTCACTCGAGGACATGCCCGGAAAGAGTGGCAGCGTGACAAGCGTGGGCCACAAGCCCGCCGCGACCGGAAACTCGCCCGACTGCAAGCGGTACG
>JANOFD010000177.1:0-1571 GCA_031413455.1 Rhodobiaceae bacterium | reverse complement strand
CATCCTCATCTACTGCAACAACAATTTCGAAAACGACGTCGCCCCCGTGGTTATCAAAAGCGCGCCGCTGTCCCTCAACATCCAAACCTTCATCAACCTCTACGGCTACGGCTATCGCAACGTCTACGAACTGGGCGAAGTGGTAAACTTCAACGACTTGGCAGTCCGCTGGGTGCGCGGCTAAGGCGCGCAATACCAGCGCCCCTTTTCCACCGCAAGCTGGACTCTGCCCGCCGATAGGGGCATGCAGACGCATCGCTATTCTCAATCCTTCGGAAAAGAGGAGCTTCAAACCCATGAGCCAAGCCCACAAACGCGGCGAGCCCGCGCCCGATGCCGAAAGGCTGATGAACAATCTCACCATGTCCGAAGGCGCACAGCCTTTGTTCGACGCGGTGACGAAACACATCGCTGACAACGTCGCCCCGATCGAGGACGAATTTCGCCGCTTGGGTGAAGGCCGCAAGGATCGCTGGAGCTGGGCCCCCGGTCAACTTGAGCTGTTGGAGAAAGCCAAGAACAAGGCCAAGGCCTCGGGCCTGTGGAACTTCTTTCTGCCGCACGCCGAAATCGGCCGCGGCTTGACGAACCTCGACTACGCCTACATCGCCGTCGAACTCGGCAAGCATCCGCTGGCGTCAGAGTCGCTGAACTGCTCGGCCCCCGACACCGGCAACATGGAAGTCATCGAACGTGTCGGCACGCCCGCGCAAAAAGAACGCTGGCTGAAGCCGCTGCTCAACGGCGAAATCCGCTCGTGCTATGCGATGACCGAACCCCACGTCGCCTCGTCGGACGCGAAAAATATCGCAACGCGCGCCGAACTGGTAGGCGACGAATGGGTCATCAACGGCGAGAAGTATTACATCTCAGGCGCCGGAGATCCGCGCTGCTAAATCTTGATCTGCTTGGTCAGGTCGAGCCCGGACGCCGCGAAACAATTCCAGCACTCGCAAATCCTCATCCCCATGGACACGCCCGGCGTCAAGATCCTCGGCGCCATGCACGTCTTCGGCGAAGACCACGCGCCCCGCGGCCACATGCACCTGAAGCTCGACAACGTGCGCGTCCCCAAGGACAACATGCTGCTCGGTGAAGGCCGCGGCTTCGAAATCTCGCAACTGCGCCTGGGGCCGGGCCGCATCCATCACTGCATGCGCTCGATCGGCCAGGCCGAACGCGCCCTCGATTTGATGGTCAAACGCGGCACCTCGCGCGAAGCCTTCGGCAAGCCGCTGATCCAGCTCGGCAAGAACCTGGAACTCGTCTCGCGCGCTCGCATCGACATCGAAGCGATGCGCCTGATGGTGCTCAAAGCTGCGCGCGCCATGGACGTGCTCGGCAACCGCGAAGCCCGCGTCTGGGTGAGCATGGTCAAGGCGATGGTGCCGGAACGCGTCTGCCAAATCATCGACCAGGCGATGCAAATCCACGGCGCCACCGGCGTCTCGCAATGGAGCCCCTTAGCCGAAATGTACGCCCACCAACGCCACCTCCGCTTCGCCGACGGCCCGGACGAAGTGCATCACATGGTGGTGGGCAGGGCGGAGCTGACGCGCCATTGAGGAAGG
>JANOFD010000176.1:0-2087 GCA_031413455.1 Rhodobiaceae bacterium | reverse complement strand
GAAGCTGAGAGGTACTGTTCCCGTGCGCCCGCAGGTGAACACGAGCGTCGCCGGCGCACCATCGCGCAGCTGCGCTGTCCAATCCGTGCGCGTTGCGCCGATCGGTCCCGCCAGCTGTGCCCAGTCAAAGACCTTACCCTGTGCCGTATCTCTCACTTGCAACGAGACATAACGGGTGTCTTCCCATGATTGCGCCCCGTCGAATTGTTCGCCGCTGGCAAGATCGTAAAGGCCTGGCGGAATCTGGCCTCCGGCTAGAGCCGGCAGAGCAGACGCAGGACTCTGGTTGCCTCGCATCATCGCCGCGACGGCAAGATTTGGCGCGACCTTGTTGCAAGCCTGAGAGCTTTCCGGCGGCTTGGATGTCGGCCCCCATGCGACAAGAGTTAGAGCCACACCGCCTGCAACAAGAATGACGTTGATGCTTATATCGTAGGTTCCATGCATTCGCGCGGTCAATGCGCCGGGGTGATCGTGACGTATGTGTCCGTCGGCCCCGGCGCCGAGGTGCTGTATCACTCCGTAGCGGTGCGGATCTCGCCGGAAATATACAGCCTTTAGCGGCTAACCTCTAGCACGATGTTGTCGCTGCGGTCCTCGATAACACGCCAGCTGTTGAGGTGGCCATTCTCAAACACGCGCCAGCCCTCGGCGACGTCGTTACTGAAGCCAGCAATAGAGGTGTGAATCCCGTTCAGCATCGGATCACCCCTAGCTGTGGAGTAAGGCATGGAGATCATGGCCTGCGTCGCCAACAGCAGTGACGGCGGCATTACCAAAGTCGGCGTTCAGACGTTTCCAGGGTAGGTATCGACTTTGCCTCTCCCTTTTGGGGATGACGACGAAAATTCTGAATCGGCTTGGCAATGCGCGGCTCAAGAACATCTGCAAGTAGGGACTACGCTGGCGGTCAATCTTCGGCGGGTCTCACCGAGCCAATGAAATCTGAGGAATGTCGCCTTTGGCCATTAATGCTCTGATGGACAATTCATTACCAACGGCCGGAGTGGTCTACCATTCGAGCCACTCGTAACCATTTGGCCATGCCAACCCGGCACGCGCGTACCTAACAGAATGGTCTCTGGATTTTTGCAACACGCGTAAAAGCGAAAGGTATACAAAAACCGACGATGACCCGATCGCTAGAAACCCAGAACACGCAAAGACTTGAGAAAGCCGTACTAAAACCGCGTGGTGCAGAGCTTTGGAGAAAAACGGCCAACGGAGAACGAAAACGGATCCCAACGCGATCATCGCAGTACAGAGGTCCGTTGCAGATTGGCGCAGTTCTTGGGGTTTTTGCGGCTGCATTCGCTAGCGGAGAAAATTGTACTCAGAGGCATTGGCGGAGCCGGAGGGATTCGAACCCTCGATACGACTTTTGATCGTATAACGGTTTAGCAAACCGCCGCCTTCAGCCTCTCGGCCACAGCTCCTTGTCCCGCAAGGCACGTGCGGGCGCGTGTTTTCGCTCATAATGGGGGTGAGATGCAACCCCTAGCCTTTCAGTTGAAAGTCCAGGCGGTAGGCGTAGCCGCGCATCACCGGGCGGTAGGTCGCCGTGCCCCTGCCCTTTGCGGCCTGGTCTTCGAACCAGGCGCGCACTTCGGGGCGGAAGCGGACGTGGAATTGGTTGAGCCAGCCGCCGAGGAACTTTTTGAACCAGGCGGGCAAGCCCTCCTGATTGCCGAAATCGACGACGTGGAGCGTGCCACCGGGTTTGAGCTGCCTGAAGCCGTGTTCCAATGCTTCACGCCAATCGTCCATCATCGACAGCGAATAAGAATAGATCAGGCGGTCAAAGGGTTTCGTGTGGCCAAGCTTGGCCGGTGTGAAATCGGTTGAGAGTGCGGCTTCCAATTTGATTTGCGGGGCAAGGCCTGCGGCGTCAACGGAGGCTTGTGCGGTTTTCAGCATTTCGCTCGAGGCGTCGATGCCGTAGAGCTTCAGGTTCTTGTGGCGCTTGGCCAGCAGCACCAGATTACGCGCCGTGCCGCAGCCGACTTCGCAGATGTGGTCGTTGGCGCCGACCGGCAACTCCCGGATCAGCTTGTCGCGGCCGAAGAGATAATATTTGCGGGTGAGGT
>JANOFD010000175.1:0-6139 GCA_031413455.1 Rhodobiaceae bacterium | reverse complement strand
TAGGCTATTTCCAGCGGGCTTTGGCTTGGATCGAAACCGGATCTTCCCGCTTTAGCCATAATTTCCCATCCCCTATTAAGTTGCGTTGCGCGCAGGATCCCAGCGCTCAATCCGGCGCGAGCTGCGCCATGGTGAATGTTTTAAGCTTACGATTTTGGCTAAATCAGGGCGGAGCATTTTGCGCGAGCATGTGAGTGCAAAATTCCTACGCTTGCACTGTGGACGCCTCTGCGACTTCGATAGGGCGTGCGCGCGTTAACACCGCGATCCTTCCGGTTCGCGGCGCTGGAGAGTCAGGGCAGATATGAACTCCCAACATTGTGATCGAATTGAGGCAGATGTTTGTTCGGCGTGAGGTTGTTCGCGGCACACAGTGTCGGCAACATCAATTTCTAAAATTTGCATTGGGGGAGAAGTAGAGAATGGCAAATATATTGCGCGTGGCGTTGTTCGCGCTTGGCGCGATCGTGACCGCCGGAGCGGCGTGGGCGGGTGCCGTCGATGAGGCGATGCAGACCGACCGCGATTTCGCGAAGATGGCTCAGGACAAAGGCGTCGCCGAGGCGTTCGCGGCTTACGTGCTCAGCGACGGCGTATTGCTCGTTCCGGGTCCGGAACCCGTGCGCGGACGGGCGGCGTTGAAGGCGTTGATGGCCGAGAACTTTGCCGACGGGGGCAGGCTTGAGTGGGAACCCAAGGAAGGTCTGGCGTCCGGCGACGGGCGGATGGCGATGACGTGGGGGCGTTCGGTCTACACCTCGGCCAAGAACGCCAAGGGCGAAAGCGTCGTGCGCCACGGCAATTATTTGACCGTGTGGCACAAGCAAAGCGACGGGTCGTGGAAGTTTTCCTACGACATCGGCAACCGCGATCCGGTGGCGGCGCCGTAGCGATCTCAGCTCACGCGCTGCCCGCGTTCGTATTTCGCGATCACTCTAATTTCGCCTACGATGTGCCGGTTGAACTCATCGAGTTCTTCCGCCGGCACCCACAGTTCGCGATGAAGGGCAGCCGCGCCTGCAGTCCGGATAGCATAGCGCGCGACAAATTTGTCGTCGATATCGAACTCGGTTACGTAACCCACGAAGCCGTGATTTTCGCGCGTCGAATTCCAATCGCGCGCGATTTGTTCGGCGTACTCGAACTTGAGGACCGGATAAAAGATCGGCTGATCGGGCAGACGTGGCGGGAAGGCTTTCATGCCCGAGGCCTCGATCTTGGCCAGTTCGTTGCGACCGACGGGCCGAAAGAGTTTCATGCGACACGGGCTTTGAGGCTGTCCGTCTTAACGCTCAAACGGACGCCTTCTGCTTTCTGCAGATAGGCGACGATGTCGAACAGATTTTTGGCTTGAGGATTGCCCGACGGTCCAAACATGCGGATCAGGCTTTTCGACGGGATTTTGGTTTTCACTCCCAATTTCTCGAAGCCGATTGTTGCATTGATGTAATCACGCAGGACGGTCTTTCCGATGTCAACGTCACCCGCAAGAAGGCAATCGACGGCTTCGCGCAGCAATGCTTTGCGAAACGCGGCGTCGCGGCGGGCTCGAGCTTGAATCGTCAACTTGAAGTCGCGGGTGAGCGCCATGTCCTAGGGGTCCTTCTTCGTTCTTCGCTTGTAATCGAGCCACCGGGAATGAGCGGATTCGATGTCATCCTGTTGCCGCTTCTTCGTTCCGCCGCCAAGAAGAATTACGACTTTGTCTCCATCCTTGCCGAAATAGATTCAGTAGCCAGGTCCGAAATCGAGGCGAGACTCGAACACACCACCTCCGACGCCCTTCACACTGGAGAAATTCCCCAGACTCAATCTCGTCAGCGTGATCGCTATCTTGGCAGCGGCTTGTGCGTCTAGTTCATCGAACCAGACCGCATACGGCCTCGTCCCGTCGGCATCGACATATTCGAGAATGGTTATCATCATACGGTAACATATGTGTTACTTTGTGACAAGCAATTCGTTCGGTGCTTCCACGATCGTCAGCATGTCGCCCATGATGGCGTTTAGGTCGAAGTCTTTGGGCGTGTAGATGCGGGCGATGCCGAGGGCCGTGAGCGCGGCTTCGTCTTCGGGGGGGACGATGCCGCCGAGGATGACGGGGGTATTCGCGACACCGGCCGCTTTCAGTTCGCGCATGACTTCGGCGACGAGTTCCTTGTGGCCGCCCGAGAGGATCGACAGGCCGATGACGTGCGGGCGCTTTTCCTTTGCCGACTTGGCGATTTCGGCCGGGGTCAGGCGAATGCCGTCGTAGACGACGGCGAAACCGCAGTCGCGGGCGCGGTAGGCGATCTGTTCGGCGCCGTTCGAGTGGCCGTCGAGGCCGGGCTTGGCGACCAGCAGCGACGGCGCGCGGCCGAGGTGCGCGGCGACGGCTTTTGCTTTTTCGCGGAGCGCGCCGATCGCTTCGTCGTTGGAGAGACGCGGTTCGGCGGCGACGCCGGTGGGGGCGCGGAATTCGCCGAAGGCTTGGCGCAGCGCGCCGGCCCATTCGCCGGTGGTGACGCCTGCTTTCGCGCAGGCGATCGAGGGCGGCATGATGTTGCGGCCATCGGTTGCGGCACGGCGTAGTTCGTCAAGCGATGCGGTTACGGCTTTCGCGTCGCGTGCTTTGCGCCAAGCGTGGAGGCGCTCGATCTGTCCGCGTTCGGCGGAGGCATCGACAGTGACGACTGCGGAAGCACCGCCTGCAAGGCCTGACTGCGCGGACTCTTTGTAAGCATTCACGCCAACGACGGTTTGATCGCCGCTTTCGATCGCCGAGACGCGCGAGGCGTTCGATTCGACGAGGCGCTCCTTGATGTAGCCGGTTTCGACGGCTTTGATCGCGCCGCCCATTTGGTCGATGTGGGCGAGTTCGGCGAGGGCTTCGCGTTTGAGTTCGTCGACCTTTGCCTTGATCACGGGCGAGCCGTCGAAGAGATCGCCGAATTCGAGCAGATCGGTTTCGAGGGCGAGGATTTGTTGCGCGCGCAACGACCATTGCTGATCCCAGGGCCTGGGCAGGCCTATCGCTTCGTTCCAGGCGGGCAATTGCACGGAGCGGGCACGGGCGTTCTTCGAAAGGGTGACGGCCAGCATTTCGAGCAGGATGCGATAGACGTTGTTTTCGGGCTGTTGCTCGGAGAGGCCCAGCGAATTCACTTGCACGCCATAGCGGAACAGCAAGTCCTTTTCGTTGGTCACGCCGTAGCGCGTGCGGCCGATCTCGTCCCAAAGCTCGGTGAAGGCGCGCATTTTGCACGTCTCGGTCACGAAGCGGATTCCGGCATTGACGAAGAACGAGATGCGGCCGAAGACGCGGCCGAGGTCGGCGTCGGGCACTTGGCCGCCGCGCTTGACCTCGTCGAGGATCGCGGTCGCGGCGGCCAGCGCGTAGGCGATTTCCTGAAGCGGCGTGGCGCCTGCTTCTTGCAAATGATACGAGCAGACGTTGACCGGATTCCATTTCGGCATTTCGCGATAGGTGAAGGCGATCGTGTCGGCGGTCAGTTTCAGCGACGGCTTGGGCGGATAGATATAGGTGCCGCGCGAGATATATTCCTTGATGATGTCGTTTTGCGTCGTTCCCTGAAGTTCTTTGCGTTGCACACCTGTATCGTCGGCGACCGCGATATAAAGCGCGAGCAGCCAGGGGGCGGTGGCGTTAATCGTCATCGAGGTGTTCATGGTGGCCAGCGGAATACCGTCGAACAGCATGCGCATGTCGCCCAGATGCGAGACCGGAACGCCGACCTTGCCAACCTCTCCCTTCGCTTTCGGGTCGTCACTGTCGTAACCAGTTTGCGTCGGCAGATCGAAGGCGACGGAAAGGCCGGTTTGGCCGCGTGACAGGTTCTCGCGATAGAGCGCATTCGAGGCTTTTGCCGTCGAATGGCCTGCGTAGGTTCGGAAAATCCAAGGTTTGTCGCGCATCGTCCCGCCGAAAGTCGTCCACGCTGCATTGCAGCAGAGACGATCTAACAGCAATCGGCGTAAGGCCGCAATTAGGCTTAGAGATCGTTGGTGAAGACGATCTTGGGGCCTGAGTCTGTCATCGCCTCAATGCTTTGCGAGAAAGGCACGACGCGCGAGGTCACGTGTTCGGGGTGGAGGTGGCCGCTGGCGCAGCGGTCCAGCACGGCCGGTAAGTCTGCGCGGGCGTGGACGCGGCCGGTGATGAAGGTGATGCCTTTGCCGTACATTTTCGTCAGCGGGACTGGCGTCGGGCCGAAGTGGATGGCGACACTGGTGCAGACGCCGTTCGGGGCGGTCGAGAAGATTGTGAAGTCGAGTGCGTCGGCGTTGCCGCAGGCTTCGACCGTGATCTCGAACTGCTCCGTGCCGCTGCTCAGGGCCAGCGGGGAGCCGCCGGCGTTGATGCTCGTCTTGCCGCGGCGTTCGGCGAGGTTTAGCGGCTCGGCGGTCGCGCCGAGGCGCGTGGCGGCGGCGCGGCGAACGGGATCGTCATCGAGATAGAGCACCCGACCGGCACCGAGACTCACGGCGGAGCCGGCCGCGTAGAGGCCGACGCTTTGGGCCAAGCCGCCGACGACAAGCACGTTTGCACCGGGGCGCGCCTTCAAGTGCGTGGCGACAGCGCGCCAGCCGTCGGGCACGTTGTCGGCAGCACTTGCGACCGCCACGGGATC
Source organism: Rhodobiaceae bacterium (assembly GCA_031413455.1). GTDB lineage: Bacteria > Pseudomonadota > Alphaproteobacteria > Micropepsales > Micropepsaceae > SZUA-430. The sequence goes on along the minus strand of JANOFD010000175.1, from coordinate 1,505 downwards.
GAGCCCCTTCGGCAAGCGCACGAGCATGTGATCGGCGAAGGGCACATACATCAGGTCGGAGAGCGCTCCGCCGAATTCCGTTCCGCTGGTCGGTTTGAGGCCATAGGCCGCGCGCGGCGCGAAGGCTTCGCAGGTGTTCGTGTAGCCGCGCTTGCAAGTGCCACAGCGGCCGCAGGACAGTTGGAAGGGAACAACGACGCGATCGCCCGGGCGTACGCTTGCGTTGGGTCCGGCATCGACGACGTCCGCGACGGCTTCATGGCCGAAGGCGAATGGCCCGGGATAGGGCACGAAGCCACTCGCGATATAGAGATCGAGGTCGCAACGCGCGACGGCAACGGGGCGCACGATCGCGTCGGTGTCGGCTTTGAGTTTCGGCGCCGCCACGTCTTGCCATTCGAATTTGCCGGGCTTGATGAAGGTAAGTTGACGCATTCTAGTTTTCCTTCGCGGCGCGGCTGAAGGGCAGCGAGGCGGTGACGGCAAGCACGATCGCGGTGGCGACGTGGCGCGCGACGGTTGCGATCGGTGCGCCGTTTGTCGCCGTGAGGATGGCGTCGCCGACCGGCATCACCACAGCGACCAGCGCGAATACAACGAGGGCGCGGGTGCCGCGGCGGACCAGCAGCGCGAGTACGCAAAGACCGAGGAAGAGCGCGCGCAAGGCATAAACCTGCACGAAGGCGTGGTTCGCGGGATCTGTCAGCGGTAGGCCCATATAGGAGGCAAATCCCGCCGGATCGGCGAACGCGCGCACGGTGTTGAAGAGCATGTAGGTGCCCATCAGCGCCACGAGCACGGAGCTGACACTTTACCAATACCCGGATGTCGACGTGGCGGCTGCCATTGGAGGTCTCGCTTTCTTTCGCTACCTATCTTGTGCTCGCGCGTGGTGAGCTTCAAACGCGCTTTTCTTTTGATGTATGAAATGATTTCATCTGAACGCGATGACGAACCGAACCGACTTGCCGCCGCTGACGGCGCTGCGCGCCTTTCAGGCGGCGGGCCGGCACGTCAGTTTTCAGGAGGCGGCGCGAGAACTTGGGGTCACGCCCTCAGCCGTCAGCCATCAGATTCGCGGGCTTGAAGAGTGGCTCGGTGTCACCTTGTTTGCGCGCGGGGCGCGGCAGGTTGAACTTACGAAGTCGGGCAAGGTGTTGTTGCGCGAGATCGAACGGGCGTTCGGTCGCATCGCCGTTGCCGCCGAACGGTTGCGTACTCGCAATGGTGCGAAGAGCTTGCGGGTGAGCGCCCTGCCGTTGTTCACCAGCGCCTGGCTGATCCCACGCTTGGAACGCTTTCAAGCGCGCCATCCCGACATTGTGCTCGACATCGAAACGACGAACCGAGTGAGCGATCTCGAGCGCGACCATATCGATGTGGCGATCCGGAACTTGCGCACACCGACGCCGGGGCTGATCGCACGAAAGCTTCTCGACGTGCGCGGCGTTCCGGTGTGCGCGCCGAAGCTGTTGAAGGGCGCTGCGCCGTTGAAGTCGCCGACG
>JANOFD010000174.1:0-1530 GCA_031413455.1 Rhodobiaceae bacterium | reverse complement strand
GTCGACCAAAAACGGTTTGTCGTCGTTGATCGTGGCCAGCAATGTCACCGGGGCCGAAAAGCCATCCCGCACGCTGTCAGGTGAAAACACGCGAAGAAAACGCGCCCCGGCCTTGCGGTCCGCCGCCGCATTCCAGAACAGCCTGGCGATGCCCTCGCGCGCCTCTTTCGAAAACGAGGCCATGTCTTCTGGCGCGCTGCCGGCATAGAAATGGTCGACGAACTGCAAAAACCCTTGCGGGCTGGTTTGGGGAGCGTTCATTTCTATCCAGTGAGTGCCAGAGTGGATGGGTCGTAAACACAACACAATTCAATGTCAGTTCGCTTAATAGCACTTTGAGCCACCATGAACCAGAAAACCCGGGAAGTCGTCGTTTTTGACACTGAATTCACCGCCTGGCCGGGTTCGGTCGCGCGCGGCTGGCGGGGACCGTCTGAGTATAAAGAAATCGTTCAGATCGGCGCCGTCACCCTCAATGCGCACAACCTGCAAGAGTGCGCCTCATTTTCGGTTCTCATCAAGCCCACCATGAACCCGGTTCTGTCGGACTATCTGGTCCGCCTCACCCGCATCACCAACGCCACGCTTGCCCAGGACGGGGTCGATTTCGCCAAAGGCATTTCGCACTACCTCAGTTTCGCAGGCAGCCGGAAATCATTCTGCTACGGCCGCGACGACAAAATCATCGCAGACAACGCAAAGCTGCTCGGGCAAAACGTCTGGCCCAACCAGGCCTCAACCAACCTTCGCGATTGGCTGGTCCAGGTCGGTGTCCCCCTGGCCGGCATCCACGCCGGCGACCTGGCGGCCCACGTCGGCGCGTCATCCCAAGGCCCCGCCCACAACGCCCTGACCGACGCCCGCTCCCTCGCCGAAGCCATCCGCTACCTGGTAAAAAAAGGCGCCCCAAATCCATTGCAATAAGACGTCCCCTCACCCTTTTTTCGGAAGGCCGAAAAAAGACCCTCTCCCGCAAGGGGAGAGGAAGAGGAGATAGTTTTTCCGGCATCGCACCTCTTCCTCTCCCCTTGCGGGAGAGGATCTTTTTTGCACTTGCAAAAAAGGGTGAGGGGCGACGCTTACACCGGGCCGGACGTTGCCGGACGCCGCGTTTCTGCAATGCGCAAAATCTCCGTCGCGACCGCGTCCGCACTTGTCAGTGCGTCTCCGTTCCAGAAGCGCACGACGCGATAGCCCTGGGTTTCAAGCCATCGTGTGCGGGCATCGTCGTACACGACCTGCTCAAGGTGTTGGCTGCCGTCGAGTTCGACGATCAACTTGCATTCAAAGCAAAGGAAGTCGGCAAAGTAACGTCCAATGGAAACCTGGCGTTTGAACTTGAGGCCCGCGAGGTGGCGCGCGCGCAGGGCTTGCCAAAGCTTGCGCTCGGCATCGGTTTGGTCACGGCGGAGTGATCGTGCGCGCTCGGTGGACATGGGCATGATGGTGTGGCAGGGACCATGGCGATTATGTGGCGACGAAGTCCCCTCACCCTTTTTTTGCAAGTGCAAAAAAAGACCCTCTCCCGCA
>JANOFD010000173.1:0-1742 GCA_031413455.1 Rhodobiaceae bacterium | reverse complement strand
CTGACAATGTTCCTGACGTCGAAGGGCGAGCCTTATTGGGGTGGAACCTATTTCCCGCCCGAAGCCAAGTTCGGCAAGCCTGCCTTTGGCGATGTGCTGAAAGAGGTGGCCAGGCTGTATCGCGAGAACGGCGAGCAGGTGTCCAAGAACACGCAGACCATTCGCACCGGCCTGCAGCGGGTGTTCGAGGTCAACCGGCCGGGGGCGCAATTGGATCCGATGACGCTGGATGCGGCGATGAAACGCCTGTGTCAGACCTTCGATGTTTTTCACGGCGGTTTGGCCGGGGCACCAAAGTTTCCCAATGTGCCAGTGGTCGAGTTGATGTGGCGCGCCTATTCCAACACGGGCCTGTCGCAGTTTCAGCAAGCGGTTGATTTGACGCTGACGAATATGAGCCAGGGCGGAATCTACGATCATCTGGGCGGCGGGTTCGCGCGCTATGCGGTCGATGATGTCTGGCTGGTACCGCACTTCGAGAAGATGCTCTACGACAATGCGCTTCTAATCGACATTTTGACGATGGTCTGGCTGCATTCACGAAACCCCACCTATCGGGCACGCATTGAAGAGACTGTTGGTTGGACATTGCGCGAAATGCTGGTTGAGGGCGGGGCCTTTGCGTCCTCCCTTGATGCGGACTCGGAGGGCGAGGAAGGCAAGTTCTATACGTGGAGCGAAGCCGAGGTCGATACAGTGCTGGGCAAAGACGCGCCGCTGTTCAAGCAGGTCTATGACGTGCGGCCGCAGGGGAACTGGGAAGGCAAAAATATCCTTCACCGTCTGCGCATGGCGTTGGCGCTGCCTGCGGTGCAAGAAGGCAAGCTGAACGCGTTGCGCGAAAAGCTGTTCGTGGCGCGAGCCAAGAGAATTGCGCCATCACGCGACGACAAGGTGCTCGCCGACTGGAACGGATTGATGATCCACGCCATCGCGTCGGCTGCAGAAGGATTGAACCGCATTGATTGGCAGGCTGCGGCGGTGAAGGCGTTCTGGTTTGTCGCCGAGACGATGGGCGCGGGTGACCGCTTGTGCCATAGCTGGCGCGCAGGACAGTCAGGTGCGCCCGGTCTTGCAGATGACTATGCCAACATGGCGCGGGCTGCCATCACGCTCTACGAGATAACGGGACACAAACCCTATCTGGACAAAGCCGTCGCGTGGACGAAGACCCTGGATGAGGTGTTCTGGCGCTCCGACATCGGCGGCTATGCGCTGACGGCGAATGACGGCGAGATTCCGCTCGTGCGTGTACGAACGGTGCTGGACGGTGCGACGCCGGCCGCCAACGGGACGATGATGCATGTGCTGGCACGCTTGCTTGGGGTCACGGGCAACAAACATTATGCCGAGCGTTACAGTGTCCTGACGCAGGCATTCGCGGAAGACGCGCGTCGGCAACCGGCGGCGGCCGCGACCTATTATTGCGGTTTCGATTTGATATTGCGGGCGGTGCAAATTGTGATTGTCGGCGAGAAGAATTCGTCGAGCGTGGCGGCCTTTCGCGACGTGTTCCGGCGGGTGAATCTGCCGAACAAAATCATTATAACGTTGGCGCCCGGCGAGATGCTTTATGCGGGCCACCCTGCGGCGGGCAAAGGCCAGATCGGTGACAAGGCGACGGTGTATGTGTGCAGCGGGCAGACGTGTTCGTTGCCCATCACGGACCCCAACCAGCTGGAGATGCAGTTGAAGACGCGCATGCTTCCGGCGGGAGCGATGCCGAGCGCACCTGTTGCGTC
>JANOFD010000172.1:0-5936 GCA_031413455.1 Rhodobiaceae bacterium | reverse complement strand
CGTTGGTAAGCAAGTGATCAACTGGGGCGAAAGCACGTTCCTGCAGAACGGCCTCAATGCCTTTAACCCGATCGATGTCGCAGCAATTCGCCGCCCGGGTTCAGAGCTTAAAGAAGCGCTCGTGCCGGTGAACGCCGTGTTCACGTCGGTCTCGCTTCCGTTCGATGTCTCTTTGGCCGGATACTACGCTCTCGATTGGGAGCCCTTTGAAATCGATCCATCTGGCACGCCATTCTCGGGCGCCGATGCGATTGCAAGTGGTTCCGGGATCGGTGGCAATAACTCCTACAATTTTGTCACCGCGAGCCCCTTTGGCGGCAACCGCCGGAACTGCGTCGCCCCGTTAGGATCTGGCACAAACCAAGTGCAGACCAATGGATTGTTGAACGATCCGACCCCGTTGGGCGGACCCACATTGAACAACAACTTATTGGAATGTGGCGACGCCGGAAGTGCCTACATCAGTCACCTCGTGCGCCTTCCCAATGGCATGCATGAAGCGATCCGCATCGGTCAAATTAACGGCGCCGGCGGTCAAGCCAACCTCTCTGGCGAAGGCGTTACGGCGTCCACGACCTCGCTGCTTTTGCGCGGCGAAGATACGTTTGCGAGAGATGCAAACCAATACGGCATCAAGGCGACGTGGTTTGCTGAATCGCTGAACGGCACCGAATTTGGCTTTTACTACCAAAACTATCATAGCCGTCTGCCATACGTGAGCATCAAGGCCAGTCCGACTGACACCATGGCCGACCTGTCGTTTTTCTTGAATAGCGACAGTACGAACCTGCCGTCTGGACGACAGAGCCGCGAACTCAACAACGGTGGTTGCGGAATAACGAACCCAACTCAAACGGGGACGCTCTTCAATGGCGCTTTTGTAGATGTTAATCCAGACCCACTCGTCTTTACTCTGCCTGCAGGAGCCGCGGTCAACGCGACTATTGGTTCACTGGGCAGCCCGACGAATTTGATTCTGAACGAAGCGGCCGACCAGATGGCAAATACGCAAGTTTCCGACCCAGGCAACATTTTGCCGACGGCGGCGGCTTCGGGGTTAGCGGCAATTGGCGCGGTGGGAATGTATTTCCACCCGACCTTCGGCTACAAAAACCAATTGGCCGTGGCTCAGCTGAACTGTGCGCTGACATACTTCCAGTCTGCGGTCGTCTTGACCCCGACCGGCGCAACCGTCCAAACCTTTGACGGCGCGGAATTTGTCCTCTCCGCCGGTGATGGCACTGTCGCACTCTCTTATCCCGAAGATATTGAGATTTTTGGCTTCTCGTTCAACACGACAGTCGGAACCTGGGGCCTGCAAGGCGAAATGAGTTATCGCCCGAGCGCACCCTTCCAGGTCGATACCGACAGCTTGACCATCGCTTCGCTTGTCAACGGCTGTATTTTCACCCAACTCTACGGTGCTGTCGGTCCAGTGCTTGGGGCGAGTGCAAATTCGGACGGCACAGGCGCACGGCCCAAATGCGGTAATAGCACAAAAGAAAATCTCGGCGTCCTCAAGAACGAAATGTTCACGGCCCAGGTTGGAACCACGGCGACCTTTACCGCTTCGGAATGGTTCATTGATGCCATCGGCGCAGATCTCGGAATCTTGGTCTCCGAAGTCGGTGTTGTTGTGGTCCCAAGTGTCGAAGACACATGGATTGACGACCTGCCGACGGCTCAAAAAGGAGTCGTCACGCAATACCAGAACACCGGTTGCCAGGGCACAGACCTGCCACTTGCTGGCGCATTGGCTCTGGACGTCAAGAAAAGCTCGCAATGCCGCCCAACCGACGTGTCGGCTGGCCTAGTCATGCTGTTCTCCCTGCAGTATAATAACTTCATGGATACCGGCTTTGTGTTAAGCCCGACTTTGGTATATAGCTGGGACTTCGAAGGCACCACGCCTTCGCCATACGGTAACTATATGGAAGATCGCCAGGCCATAAACTTGGGGATGACTGGAACGCTGAACAACAATTTCCGGATGGGAGTTAACTACAGCAACTTCTTTGGTGGTCATGTTAACAATAAATCCAGAGATCGTGACTTCGCATCGTTCACAGCAAGCTATACATTCTAAGGGCGGGGGCATAACCGCTACGGACCTTGAATACAGGTGGAGGAATCTAAAAGTGACTAAATCGAAACTCTTGCTTACGGCCACAGCCATCGCGGTTTTTGTTTCCGCGCCAGGCGCCTGGGCCAAGTCTCCTGCCGATCAGGCTGCCCGCTTGGGTAAAGACCTGACCCCGATGGGAAGTGAACGCGCCGGAACACCGGACGGAATGGTACCAGCTTGGGACGGCGGCTTAAGCGCCCCCCCAGCTGGCGTCGCCTTCGATCCAAAGAAGTCGAACCCGCCAAATCCGTTTGCTGGTGATCAGGCTAAGTTCACTATCACAGCTGCCAACGCCGCGCAGTACGACCAATATTTGACGGATGGCCACAAGGCCATGCTGAAGAAGTATGGCTCCTACAAGATGAAGGTGTTCCAGTCACGGCGCACCTGCGCCTTGCCGCAATACGCCTATGACGCAATCAAGAAGAACGCGACCAGTGCCGAACTCACCCCGGACGGTGACGGCATCAAGAACTTTTCGGCTGGCATGCCATTCCCAATTCCAAACAATGCAATGGAATTGATTATGGACAAGCGGTTCTCCTACCGCGGGTACAAGGCCACACGTCAGTTCTCGGTAGCACCTGTTCAATCGAACGGTTCTTACAACCTGCTCGTCGTGCAAGACGAAGTGATTTTCCGTTATGCCAACCCGGCCATCAAAAGCTCGGACACGCTTAACAACATCGGCTTGCTCTACATCGCCAACACGATCTCACCAGCCCGCTTGGCCGGTAACGTGATTTTGGTTCACGAATCGATCAACGCCAGTGTGGAACCTCGTAAGGCTTGGGCCTACAGCCCTGGCACACGCCGGGTCCGCCGCGCTCCGGACATCGCCTATGACAATCCGGGCACGAACACCGACGGTATGTCGACCTCGGACGCCTTTGACGGCTTTAACGGAGCTCTCGATCGCTACACCTGGACGATGAAGGCCCCAACGGTAAAGTTCATCGCGTACAATGCGTATGATCTGCTTCATACGAAGTATGCGACCTTGGTAACGCCGCAGCATTTGAATCAGGACGTCAATCGTTATGAAGCGCATCGCGTCTATACGGTTGAAGCCAAACTCAAGGCTGGTTCGCGTCACGTTTATGGCCGCCGCGTCATGTACATGGACGAAGATGCGAAAGTCGTGAACAACGCCGAGAACTACGACGGCCGTGGCCAGTTGTGGCGCTTCCAGGAAGTTCCGTTGGTCAACGCCTACCACGTTCCGCATTGCGGCACGGGCGCCCTGGAAGTGGTCTATGACCTGCTTTCCAGCCGCTACCTGGCGTTGTCGATGCGCGCTGAAGAGCCGCCAGTCAACTACTTCGCGGACGAACTTCAGGAAAGCCGCTATACGCCGGAAGCCATCCGTGCGCTGGGCGTTCGTTAATACGCTCTGATGTAAACGCGTAGGGCCGGTCTCCAACAACCAGGAGACCGGCCCTTATTTTTTGCCAGCCTTTTTTGGTTTTGGATCAGCGATTTCGCTCAAAGGGTGATGTTCAAATGAAATGGTCTTTGCGCAGGCCGTCCGTTGCACTCGCAACACTGGCAGCGGTGGCAATCTCCGCCGCAACAATTCCGCAAGCCCTGTCGGTGGTTCCGCCCAAAGGCGGAGAAGCGGTCAAATCGCGGTTCGCGACAGACTCATTGCTTCTGACAGTCGCCAGGGCCGGCAAGCGGATGGTGGCAGTTGGCGAATACGGCAACGTCATTCTCTCCGACGACGATGGCAAGACCTGGCGTCAAGCCAAGAGAGTTCCAAGCACCATCACGCTGACATCGGTGTTTTTCATCGATGACAAAACCGGTTGGACGGTCGGCCACGACACACTGGTTTTGACCACCAGCGATGGCGGCGAGACGTGGACCAAACAATTCGGCGGTGGCGAAAGCGACAACGCCCTGCTGTCGGTGTATTTCAAAGACGCACAACGCGGTTGGGCCATCGGCGCTTTCAACTACACCATCGAAACCACAGACGGTGGCAAGACCTGGGTCGAACGCAAGACGCTGGTACCACCCTCGGCCACTGCAGCAGCACCCGGCGTAGCCGCCGCACCAGCAGCGGAAATCGACCCGACAGCACCACCGCCCGCAGGCGGCGCTGTCGTTGACCCGTATGCTGCCGCAACCGGCGACGAAAACCATTTGAACTCGATGTTCGCCGGTCCCGACGCCGACACGCTCTTCGTCGCCGCCGAAGCTGGCGCCATCTATCGCACTCTCGATGGTGGCACGACGTGGCAGAAAGTTCTTTCCGGTTACATCGGATCATTCTGGGGCGGGCTGACCGCCAAAGACGGCACCGTTTACGTGACCGGGATGCGTGGCAACATCTGGAAGTCCTCTGACAAGGGCGCGACGTGGTTGAAGCTCGACACCGCCCACGCAGATCAATCGATCTCTGGCGGCGTCCAGCTCAAGGACGGCAGTTTTGTCTTTGTCGGGCTCGGCGGACAGGTGCTCTATTCCACCGACGGTACCAAGTTCACGCTGACCTACCGTCCAGACCGCAAAGGTCTGAATTCGGTCATCCAGGACGGCAACACGCTCTATGTCTTCGGCGAAGGTGGCGTTAAAGAACAATCGCCAACACCCAAGCCTGAGGAAGTCGAAGTGCCACTGCCTCCAGCCGCAGCCGGCGGCTAACGCTACCAAGACGCGGCCAGTCCATGACGGTCGCGTCATTTTTCTTGGCCTGCGCCAAATTTCTGCTTAATCTCCGGGGTCAAGCATCCCGGAGGCAAGAATGACCATCCTGACCAACATCACCAAAGATCCGGCCTATAACGCCGTCGATCCCACCGACTTCGCCTCGATGATGGAGGTCGACCGCTACAACGCCCGCTCGACCGCCTTCGACAAAATCATCTCCGCCACCCACGATCATTTCTGGGACCCGCTCGACAAGAAATACATCGACTTTTCTGAGCCCTTCGACATGGAGAAGGACTACATGGTCGATCCCGCCCTGATGACCGAACTGCGCACGGCAGTCGGCGACAAGCTCGACGAGCGCGGCAAGATCAAACTCACCAACCTCAACACGCTCTGGTCGTTCTCATCGATCCTGCACGGCGAACAGGGCGCGCTCTCGCTCTCGGCCTCGCTCTGCCACATCTTGCGCGATCCCGGCGCCCAGGAATACGCGGCCAATCAGGCGCGCGAAGAAGCCCGTCATGTCACCGGATTTTCCAGATACATCCAGGCCCGTTGGGGCAAGCCCGCACCCGTCGGCCCGGCTCTCGGCGGCCTCCTGACCGAACTCGTCAACTCGCCGCTCGTCTGGAAGAAACTCGTCGGCATGCAGATGCTGGTCGAAGGCCTGGCGATGGGCGCCTTCGCGACGTTCTACCAAAAGGGCAACGACCCGCTGATGGTCAAGCTCTGCCAGCTGGTGATGACGGACGAAGCCTTCCACCACAAATTCGGAAAAATCTGGGCCGACCGCACCATCCCGCATTTGTCGAAACACGAAGCCGAAAAAATCGAAGACTGGGCCTGGGAAGTGTTTCAGGTTTTGCTCTTCAATCTGGCCAGCCCCGAACAAAAGAGCTGGATCTACCGCGAGCTCGGCCTCGATCCGGTCTGGGTCCAGCAGGCCTTCATGGAAGCCATCACCGACGCCGAAATCCGCAAGGAACTTCAGGACGCGACCAACATCTTCCGTGTCCTGATCAAAACCCTGCTCAAGGCCGGCATCATCACCGATCGCACGCGCAACAATTACGCGGCCTATATCGACATGGCCGAATTGCACGCCGAAGGCGACCGCATGATCGGTGACGACATCGCCGAAGAAGGTATCAAA